>DAISZP010000045.1:0-17488 GCA_036824745.1 Luteolibacter sp. | reverse complement strand
TATTTCCGCGCGATCCCGGCGAACGCGCCGTACGGACTTTCCGCGCGCGGGCTCTCCATCAACAGCGGACTTCCGGGCGTGCCGGAGGAGTTTCCGGTTTTCACCGAGTTCCATCTCAAGCGGCCGGAAAAGGACGCGAAGTCTCTAACGGCATCGGCCATCCTCGACGGCGACAGCGTGGCGGGCGCCTATCAGTTCACGATCACGCCGGGCGCGGAGACGGTGATGGATGTGGAGGCGGAGATCACGCTGAGGAAGCCGGTCCAACAGCTCGGGCTCGCGCCGTTTTCCTCGATGTATTGGTTCGGCGAAGGCACCTGGCCGAAGCCGAAGGACTTCCGTCCGGAGGTGCATGACAGCGACGGCCTGCTGATGGAGCTTGGCAGTGGAAACCTCCACTACCGTCCGCTGGAGCACACGCACAACCGTTTCCGCCACTGTGTGTTCACCATGGAAAAGCCGCGCTCGTGGGCGCTGCTCCAGCGTGACCGTTCGTTCTCCTCCTATCAGGACATCGAGGCGCGCTACCACGAGCGTCCGAGTGTTAGGGTGGAGCCGGTCGAGGGGTTTGATCTTGGAAAGCTGCACCTGATAGAAATGCCGACCATCGACGAGACGGGTGACAACGTGATCCTCGTCTGGGATCCGCAGCCGGCTCTGGAAGTCGGCAAGCCCTTCAAGTTCCACTACCGTCTGCGCTGGATGCGCGATCCGGTCCCTTCCGGCCTGTTCACTGTTAGAGCCACGCGTCTGGGCACTCCGGTCCAGAAACCGGACCAACTGCTCATCGCCGTGGATTTCGCGAAGCCGCTCAATCCCATCGAGAAAGTCGGCGATCCGAAGTGGGACTACACCAAGGGCTGGAAACCCGTCGTCACGCTCAACCAGAAGGAAGCCAAGCTGCTCCACGTCGGCATGGACGACATGAGCATGGCCAACGTGGACGACCTTCCCGCCGGTCTAGGCCGCAGCGACAAGCTTCACATGCCACAGGTGCTGCGCGCCTTCTTCGTCATCGATCCGCCGAAGGATCTCGGCCAGATCGACATGACCTGCGAGCTTCAGGATGCCGATGGAAAAGCGGTTTCCGAGCGCTGGGTCTATCTCTGGATGAAACCGGAGTGACCCGGAAACTGGTGGGGAAAACCAACCGCCGGGTGTTCGATATTCGGAGTTTGATCCGCGGCGGGTTATTTTCTAAATGGGTTTGAAAACCCACCATGAGCTCATACCCGAATCGGCAAACCGGGCTGCCGAGGCACGGAGGCGCGCACCGACCCACGCGCCCGCAAGTGTCTCAGCGCAGCGGAAACCCCATCATGGCCCTGTTGATCGGCCTTTGTGTCATTGCCGCCGGAGGAGGAATCCTCTGGGGCTTGAAGGATCGAGATCACAAGAGGGAAACCGAGCGAAGGGTTTCCTCGATGCTGGTGACCGCGGAACAATACGTCGATGCAAGCCAGGACGCGCAGGCCGTGGATTTGATGCGCCAGGCATTGATTCTGCGTCCGGGGGATCCGCGTTGTCAGGCGCTGCTGGATCGGATTTCCTCCAAGAGGGAGTTGTTTGAGAAAAAACAGGCAGCGGATTCCGCCTATGCGCTGGAGCAAGCGAAGATGACGGCGGAAACCGACATCGTCGGCGCCATCGCGGCCTATGAGAGGATTCGTGAGGAGAAAACGCTCACCGAGGATGCCCGCCGACAAGCCGCGGAGCAGGTGAACGCGCTCAAAGGAGGCGTTTGCAAGATGCAGATTCCGGCGAATTGGCCGCCTGAGGCATTGGTTTCCATCGATGGAGCGGAGTGCAAAATCCCGCCGGATCGATTGATCGGAGGCATCGTTCACGGCAAGCGCAGCATCACGGTCTCACGTTTCGGATACCGGGAACCGGCCGCTGTCGAGTTGGATTTCCGCGGCACTCAGACCGTGAAACTGCCGAGCGTGACCTGGAAACTCGTCGGCGGAAAAGTGAAACTGGTGAGCGAGCCTGCGGGTGCGCAGGTTTGGTTCAACGGAGAAAAACTCGGCAAGGTGACTCCCTGCGAAATCGACGAAGTGGATGCGGGGGCGGTTGAGTTTCTGCTCAGGCATCCCGACCACAACGACACCGTGGTGAAGGGCGAGGTGAAATCACGCCAAGTGACCCGGATATTCGCCAAGCTGACTCCGATCGGCGATTCGGTTCCCTGATCCACAAACACCTCGCCGCCCCCCGTTCGGGTTGGTTTTGGCGGAGTTGGTTGATCCGGCGGCGATCGGTGGCGTAGCACATCCTCCGGGCAATCCGATCCGTTTTCCTAGGCGGTTGGGACTTTGCCCGATACAGATTCCCAAAGTCCACGCGCATCCATGAAACTCATTACCCGTTTTTCGCTCATTGTTTCGATTTCCTGTTTCACATCGGTCACCGTTCCCGCCGGAGAGACGGTCAAACTGAGCTACAAGAATCCGCTTTGGGACGGCGCTCTGGCGGATCCCCAGGCCTTCAAGGTGGGTGACATCTGGTATGCAGTCGGCACGGGCGCGGCACCGGATGGAAACCAGTTTCCCATCCTGCGTTCGAAGAATTTCACGGATTGGGAGTTTGTCAGCGGCGCGCTTCCCACGAACAAGGAATACAAGGACTACTGGGCGCCCGAAATTGCCGAGCGCGACGGGAAATTCTACCTCTACTACGCGGCGGACATGAAGATGCGGGTGGCGGTTTCCGACAAGCCGGCCGGCCCTTACAAGGACCTCGGGAAATACATGTTTCCCGATCTGAAGTTCTCGATCGATGGCCATCCCTATCACGATCCGCAGAGCGGAAACTGGTATTTCTTTTTCGCGAAGGATTTCTTCGATCAACGGCCCGGCACCGCTCTGGCCGTGGTGAAGCTCGCCGATGACATGGTCACTCCGGTCGGCGAGCAGAAGACGGTCATGCGGGCCTTCGCGGATTGGCAGATCTACGAGCGGAACCGCCCGCTCTATGAGAAGATGTGGGACGCCTGGCACACGGTCGAAGGCCCCTTCGTGGTCCACAAGGACGGTGCCTACCACTGTTTCTACTCCGGTGGAAACTGGCAGACGCCCGGATACGGAGTCGGCTGCGCGATTTCCAAAACCATCGATGGCCCTTACAAGGACGATCACAGCCCGGATGCGGCCGGAGTGATCAAGTCCATCCCCGGAAAACTCATCGGCCCGGGGCATAATTCGGTCATCCTCGGACCGGACGGGAAAACCTGGTTCAATGTCTATCACTCGTGGAATCCGGAGCGCACCAAGCGCCAGATCTGCATGGACCCGATCCAATGGACCAAGAATGGCCCAAAAACCTGGAATCCTTCCAGAGGTGAAAAAACCGTGGAACTACCGCTCACCGAGCCCGCAACCGGCCACTAAATCCGAAAATTGCGAAAAATCCGGGGAGGCACATTCTCAGAATAGGGGTTAACTTCTTCGTAATGCTCTCAATTTCAGGAATTTGAATAAATGGAATTGTAATTGGAATTATTCTTGATTGCGACTGGTTCGCAACTACCTTCCCGCCGCGATGGTCAGCAAGACGCCAGATCACACGACGGCAACGGAGATTCCTGAGGAAATTTCCGGACTGCGCATGACGCGCCAGCGGCAGGAAATATACCGCATCCTGATTGAGCACCGCGATCACCCGACGGCGAACGAAGTCTTCATGCGGGCCAAGGATCGGCTGCCGAATCTTTCGCTCGCCACGGTTTACAACTGCCTCGAAGCACTCGTGCAGCACGGCATCATCCGGCAGGTCAATTTCGAGCGCGAATCCTCCCGCTACTGTCCGAACCTCCGCGAGCACGGCCATTTCCACGACGCCGCCACCGGCGTGATCCATGATGTGGATTTCAAACCCGGCTTCAACCTCGCCGACATCCTCGATCTTCCTCCAGGTTTTGTCGTGGACGACATCGAGATCACCCTCCGCGGGAAACTCAGCAACATCGCACCATGATCTCCATTGCAATCAGCGCCTTGGTTCTCTGCGCGGCCACGTATCTCATCGCAAGACACGAGGCGGAGATTTCGCTGCCCGTCATTCTCATGATCTGTGTGGGCGTGAATATCATCGGTGGTTTTCTTGGGATCATGATCGGTCCCTTCGCGCTGCTTGTGACAGTGGTCCTGCTTGCTTGGGCTCTGCAAAAGTTCTGCTACCTGCCTTGGTCAAAGGCATTCGCCGTGACCGGAATCTATCTCGTCACCAACGTACTTCTGGCATTCGGCTTGCGAGCCTTGAAATCCTGATCCCCATCCCATCATCCACCATCTTCCCACCATGAGCCTCCACATCCAAAACCTCCAAGCCACTCTCGAAGACGGCACCGAAATTCTCAAAGGCGTCACCCTCGAGATCCCGAAGGGCGAAGTCCATGCCATCATGGGACCTAACGGATCCGGCAAGTCCACCCTCTCGAAAGTCATCGCCGGCCATGAGGGTTACGTGGTCACCGGTGGAAACGTGACTCTCGATGATGAGGATATCGCCGAAATGTCGATCGACGAGCGTTCCCGCGCCGGCATCTTCCTGGCGTTCCAATATCCCTCCGAAGTCCCGGGTGTTTCCAACGCCAACTTCATCCGCGCCGCGCTGCAGTCCCGCCTGCCGAAGGGTGAGGAGATCGACGCCGTGGCATATTACAAGAACCTCTACGCGAAGATGGATCTGTTGGAAATGGACCGCAAGTTCACCGGCCGCGCCGTGAACGAAGGATTCTCCGGCGGTGAAAAGAAGCGCAACGAGATCCTCCAAATGCTCATGTTGGAGCCGAAGTTCTGCATCCTCGACGAGACCGACTCCGGCCTCGATATCGATGCCCTCAAGATCGTCGCCAAGGGCGTGAACGCCATGCGCTCGCCAGACCGCGGCATGCTCCTCATCACCCACTATCAGCGCCTGCTCGACTACATCAAGCCGGACTACGTCCACGTGATGGCCGAGGGACGCATCGTCCGTTCCGGCGGCCCCGAGCTCGCCCTGGAGCTGGAAAAACACGGCTACGACTTCCTCAAGGAAGCCGCCCTCGCCTGATTTCAGCTTCCCAGCATTTCAGCAATTCAGCTTCTACCCACCATGTCCTACGAAGACAACACCGCCCTGCTCGATGAGGAAACGCACGAGGCGATCAACATCGACCGCACCAAGGGTGATTTCACCTTTCCCGAGCGCCACAAGTTCGACGCCGGTTACGGCCTTTCCGCGAAGACCATCGACTACATCAGCGACGTGAAGAACGACCCGCAGTGGGTCCGCGAGTTCCGTCACAAGGCGCTGGAGGTCTTCGAATCCAAGCCGATGCCCACCCATTGGGCGACGAAGGACCTCGACAACATCGATTTCGACAAAATCCGTTACTATCTATCAGACGGCGAGAAACCCAAGCGTTCCTGGGACGAGGTGCCGCCGGAAGTGTTGGAAACCTTCGAGCGCCTCGGTATTCCGGAACAAGAGCGCGCGTTCCTCGCAGGCGTGGAGGCCCAGTATGACTCCGAAGCCGCCTACTCCAACATGAAGGAGGAGCTCACCAAGCAGGGCGTCATCTTCGTCAACTCCACCGAAGGACTGAAACACTACGAAGAAATCTTCCGCCCGTGGTTCGGCAAAGTCATTCCTACCGGTGACAACAAGTTCTCCGCGCTCAACAGCGCCGTCTTCTCCGGCGGCTCGTTCATCTACGTGCCGAAGGGCGTGAAGCTGAAACAACCGCTGCAAGCCTACTTCCGCATCAACTCGGAAAACTTCGGCCAGTTCGAGCGCACGCTCATCATCGCCGACGAAGGTGCCGAACTGATGTACATGGAAGGCTGCACCGCGCCGAAGTTCGAAACCGCCACGCTGCACTCCGCCGTCGTGGAACTGGTCGCCCTCAAAGGCGCGAAGATCCAATACGTCACCGTCCAGAACTGGAGCAGCAACGTCTTCAACCTCGTCACCAAGCGCGGTCTCGCCATGGAGGACGCCGAAGTCCGTTGGATCGATTGCAACATCGGCTCGCGCCTGACGATGAAGTATCCCGGCGTCGTCATGAAAGGCCGCCGCGCCCGTGGAGAGGTCATTTCCATCGCGCTCGCCAACACCGGCCAGCATCAGGACACCGGTGCCAAGATGATCCACGCTGCCGACGAAACGACCTCCAACATCGTTTCCAAATCCATCTCCGTCGGCCAGGGCCGCTCCACCTACCGCGGCCAGGTCCACATCCCGAAGCACCTCAAGGGTTGCAAGAACAACACCGAGTGCGACGCGCTGCTCATCAACAGCAACTCCCGCACCGACACCTACCCGGCCATCACCGTCAAAGGAAACCGCCACGCCACCCAGCACGAGGCATCCGTTTCCCAAGTCTCCGAGGACATGCTCTTCTACATGCAGCAACGCGGCCTCAGCGAAGGCCAAGCCATGTCCCTCGCCGTCAACGGTTTCATCAACGACCTCGTCCGCGAGTTCCCCATGGAATACTCCGTCGAACTCAAGCGCCTCATCGACCTCGAAATGGAAGGATCGGTGGGATAATCCAAGGCCATGTCATCGAAATCACGAAACGACTGGACGCTTCAGAGCTTCACTTCATTCGAGGAAGCGGAGGAGGAGGATCGTCGTGAGCGAATGGCGATGACCGGTGAGCAGCGTCTTCGTCTAACCGAACATTTGAGAGCAACCTACTATGGCTATGCCGAATCTGGAATTGAGCCGCGATTTGATAGAACTCTTGCGCTGCTTCCTGTCCCGTGAAGTCCGCTTTCTGATCATCGGCGGGCATGCGGTCAGCTTCCATGGCTATCCCCGCTTCACCAAGGATCTGGACATCTGGGTGGAACGTGCTGAATCGAACGCGATTCGCATTGTGGAAGCTCTCAAGGACTTCGGATTCGATTTCGAAGGACTATCCCCCGAAATGTTCATGCAGGAAAGCCGAATGACGCAAATGGGCCGCGAGCCCAACCGCGTGGACATCCTTCACACCATCAAGGGCGTCGAGTTCGATCCCTGTTTTTCCCGCGCTGTCACTGCGCGGATCGCGGACCTCAACGTTCCATTCATTTCGAAACAAGACCTCATCCTCAACAAAATCGCCACCGCCCGTCCTCAGGATGTGGCCGACGCGCACAAGCTGGAATAACCATCATGACCACCACTCTCCCGAACTGGTTCACCGCCCGCCAGGAAGCCGCGCAACAGCGCTACGAATCCACCCCCGCTCCCAAGCGCGGTGATGAAACATGGCGTTTCTCCAACCTCAAGCAGCTCGACTTCACCGGCTACGCGAAAAACGCGCCGTCTAGCACCACCGACCTCGTTCTCCGTTCCACCGGCATCGAGAAGACCGCCGCCAAGTTCATCTTCGCCAACGACACCCTCATCCACTCCGAAACGAACCTTCCCGCCGGTGTCATCGTCCTTCCTCTATCAGAAGCACTCGTCTCCCACCCCGATCTGGTGGAGAAACACTTCATGAAACAGGAAACCCGTCTCGGTTCCGCCAAGTTCGCCGCATGGCACGAGGCGATGGTTTCCAACGGCCTCTTCGTCCACACCGGCGACAACGTCGAGATCGAGGACGTCATCGAAGTCCATCACTGGATCAGCGGCTCTAACACCGTCATCTTCCCGCACACGCTCGTTGTCACCGGAAAGTCCTCGAAAGTCCGCGTCATCGACATCTTCCGCTCCGCCGACGACATCACACCCGGCCTCGCCATCGCCTTCAACGACCTCTGCGCCGGACAAAACTCCCAGCTCGACTACACCGCCATCCAGGCGCTCAACGAAGTCACCCGCATCATCCAGATCAACGAGACCGCCACCGCGCGCGACGCCTCGGCCAAGGGCTTCATCCTCAACACCGGCGCCTCCTGGGCGCGCAACGAATCCCTCTCCCGCCTCGAAGGCTCCGGCTCCCGCTCGGACATGCTCTCCGTCTCCATCTCCGCCCGCGAGCAGGAATACGACCAGCGCACCTTCCAGCACCACGTCTCCGAGGGAGCCTACTCCGATTTGTTATACAAAAACTCCCTTTACGACAACTCCAAGACCATCTTCTCCGGCCTCATCTTCGTCGATGAGGGCGCGCACCACACCGACGCCTATCAGACCTGCCGCAACCTCCTCATGAGCGACACCGCCGAGGCCAACTCCATGCCCGGCCTCGAGATCAACGCCGACCAGGTGAAGTGCTCCCACGGCTCCACCTCCTCGCAGATCCACGACGACGAGATCTTCTACCTCCGCGCCCGCGGCATCGATCCCGTTAGAGCCCGCCAGCTCATCGCCCGCGGCTTCTCCGTCGAAGTCGTCGAACGCCTCGTCCACGAAGCCACCGAGGAGCTCGTCCTCCGCTTCATCGACGACAAATTCGCCCACATCGCCGGCGGCGGCGCTTGAAGCACGCGCCTAGCTTCTTGGTTCTTGAGAAACGCAGCGGGATTTGTTCGCCTCTCCGCCGAAGTGCTGCGGGTGGTGTTTTCCGTAGCACGGCAAGCTCATCAAACTCCACTCACGTGAAACGGCGGCCTTCTGGAAATCTCATGCGCACCTCATCACCACACGCCATCCCCGCGTGCAGCCTGCTCATGATGCTGGTTTGCGGATGTGCGGCCGTGACTTCCTCTCAACCCGTCATGACGAGCATCCCGCGGACGGACATCGTGGTGAGCCTCCATGGCCCGGATGCCAAGGGGCACTACCGCTATTCCGTGGCCGACGGGTCAAAGATCCTCATTGAGCACTTTCTTGGCCCGGTGGTGATTTCCAAAAGCGAGAGTCCGGAAGTGATCGATCAAGGGGCCGGGCGGTACCGGATCGTTTGGGGACCGGGTGCGGCAACGGTCATCGACACAGCCAATCGGGAAATCATCAGCGACTCGAACCGCGCGAACCCCTCCCACCAAACTTACTAGCGAAACGCCCCCTCACCCCGGCCGCTCCACCGCCACCGGATTGCTCGCCCGCTCGTTGCCCGTCTTCAGCACCACATAGACCCGGAAACACCCTGCCGCCCCCGGCGTCTCCAGCAGCCGCGCCGTTTCCAGCACCCGCTCCCCGCCCGCGGAAACTTTTCCCAGCAGCTCCTCCTCCCCCCGGTCGTACTTCTCCCCCGGGCAGCCGCGCACCTCATAGTGGTCCAGCGCCGCGTCCTTGCTTTCCGACCACGAAATCCGCGCCAAACCCCGCTCCTCCACCCACTCCGCCGCCGCCCGCACCGGGTCCGGCGTGTGCCCCGGCAGCGGCCACAGCCGCGGCAGCGAGGCGACCAGCGGATGATCCGCCGCCAGCAACGCCTGGATCACCCGGTTGTAGCTCAGCAGCAGCGCCTTCACCCGCCGCATCACCGCATTGCGCCGCGCCCGCCGCGCCGCCAGCGAAAACTCCGCCTCCTCCACCGCCAATCCCTGCAGCCGCGCATCCTCCAGCGCCGCCGCATACTCCGCCCGCCCCGTTTCCCCCTCCGCGCCGATCCGGATCGGCATCGGCGCCCCCGGCGGCGGCGCTTCCCCCTCCAGCAATTGCCACAAGCGCAACCCATCCCGGCACGGCTTCAGAAACTTGTCCAACGCCGCCCCCTCCCGCGGCAGCCGCCCCACCAACTCCCCCTCCGGCCGGTCCCCCCAATACGCCCGCACCACCGCATGGAACCGGTCCAGCCCCCCACGCACCCCCGCCCGGGCCAAACGCAGCTTCGCCCGCTCCCAATCCAGATCCAACACCCCCAAACGTACCTCATCCACCGCCCCATCCAGCTCATCCTTCAAAGCCTGCCCCGCAGCCCGGTCACCCTCCGGTAAAACCACCGCCTCCCCCAGCGTCTCCTCCGCCGAAGTCCAATGACCAAGGCACGACCTCAAAACATACGGATATTGCGATGGTGAATCCAGTGGCATCCCTCCAAAAAACACAGCGCCAGCGGAAATCAAAGCCAAAAAAGCCAAACAAACATCCACCCAGCAGAAACCAAAGCCTGCAAAACAAAACCGAAAACCATCCAGCGCCGGACAAGCACCACAAAGGAAGATCAAACGTAATCCAGTGAGAAACAAAGCCAAAAAAGACCCCCTTTAGAACCCCGCTGGCGGAAATAGGCCCCACCTGCCTGTTGCCGGGACCATGGCCTGTTGCAAACATCCCCGCGTTTGAGAGCGCACTCCACCATGTCCCCACCGATTGAACCCTTCCCCCCAAATCCCGACCGCGGAGGGCCTCATAAACGAGAAATCCACCTCCTCCAGCCGGGAAACCGCCCTCGCCAACCCGCAAACTGCCCTCGACAACCTGCAAACTGCTATCACCGGATCGCAGGACGAACCTTGGATGCGGCGGGCAGCGCCACTTTGAGCCGCAACCCTGCAATCGGGAGTCCCCTCCGCACCCAATCCCAAGGGGATTGAGCATTCCAGCCCGGGGTTGGCACAACCCCGGGCCACCCGATCGCGCGCATCCCGAACGCTGAAAGCGTTCCGTAGGTGGAATCATTGGATTTGGGGTGAAACGATTATTTTCACCTCCGGAACACCTCCGGAACACCTTCGGCGTTCGATGCCATACTCTTCCCTAACCCGGGGTTGTGCCAACCCCGGGCTGGAATGCGGAATCCCGTTGGGATTCATCCGGAAGATCGCTGCAAACTCCGGGCGGAATACCCGGACCACGTTTCCGAATGCATGCTTGCGCTTGAGAGCGCACCCCGCCCTGCGCCCGCAGCCCGGACCTTTCCCCAACACAACCGGCCCCCCGCGGCCCGCCTCCTTCATTGACTGCCGCCTCCGGTATTATCATCCTCACCGCAAATAAACCTCCCTCCGCCGGGGACATCCGAAGTCCGGGAGGGGGGAGCCAAACCCGCCAGTTTGCATAATGAAGAATCTACTTCTCGCCGCCTTGCTCGCTTGGGCTCCATCATCTGGTGCCGCTGAAACTGAGATCGGCTCCAGTGTCGCGGCTCAGGATCAATCGTCCGGGAAACCGTCTTCCGAAGTGGGAACGCCTGCAGACGCGGCGGCGAACCCGCAGGAGGAGGTCTCCGGCGAAGACGACAAAGGGGATCAGGGCAAAGGATACATGAAGACAAGCGGTGTGATCCTGGACCTCTGCGTTTATGAGCAGGAGTTCATTCCCGCGAAGAGTGGTAAAGGACCACCGCCGCCGCTCACCGAGGCGACCTTGATCACGCGGGCGGTTGTCACCGGAGTGCACCGGGGCAAGGTCAAGGTGGGAACCAAGATCGAAATCAAGGAAATCGTGATTGATCCACCGGAGTATCTGACCAAGTTCAGATCCGTGGTCGAAGGGCGCTTGCTGACATATTTTTACTTCGGCGAAAAGTTGCCCAACGCGAAGAACGGTCGTCACTTGGTGGATCACAATCAGATCTACTTCGACCGCGACAAGGACGAGGATGTGAAAGCCTTTCTCAAAGAGCTGGATGCGGGTGCCGGCCAGACTCACGCCGCGCCGCAGCCGAAAGCGGACGAAAAACACAAAGCTCAACCCTGATGCGAAAACTCCGCGCCATCGGCATCGTTGCCCTGTTGTTGGGATTGCTGGCGACGGTGCTGGCGATCACCCGCCCGCCGTCATGGCGGGCCATTTTGTATGAGGGAATGCACGAGGCATGCAGCAATGGGAGTCTTTCGAGAGCGCGGATGTGGATGTTTCTGGGAGCAAGTCCGGACGGGGCCTCGGATTATGAGGCGGCAGGTGGGGGGGTAGGGTTTGAGTTCGGATCGCACGTTCACTGCGCTGTTTATGAGAAGGACACGAGATTGCTGCGCCTTCTGATAGCGAGGGGAGCGGCACCCGATTTGCAGCTTGGAGACGGAATGACGCCGCTCTCGATGGCGGCTAACGAACACAAGGCGGAGGCGGTGAAGATCCTCTTGGAAGCGGGAGCCAACCCTCGCTACTCGGATCGATGGACGGCGGTCGATCAGGCCCGGTCCTTGAAGTTTGATGATCTCATTCCCGTGATTGAGCCGTATCTGGAAGGGGAGAGGGAGAGGATGCTGAGGAGTGCGGCGGGGCCTTGAGCGAGGGTGATGTGGGGACAGGTTGTCCCCACGACGGGCTGGGACGGATCGTCCCAGCCACATTGCGTGACATCGGGGGCGGGACGTGGCAGTTTCCCAGGCACGATGCTTTTCCCGATCAGTGATGATGACCGGCACTTGCTGCGGCCGGCGTATGTGACGATCACGCTGGTGGTGGCGAACGTGCTGGTGTTTTTCTATCAACTGGTGCACCCGGAGTTCACGTATGCGGCGAGCGTGGTGCCGCTGGAGATCGTGAAGGGGGTGGATCTGGTGGAGCCGGTGCTGATGCGGGCGGGCGGGCAGTGGGTGGAGATCCCGCAGGCGCCGGGGCCTTCGCCGATCTATCTGACGCTGCTCTCGGCGATGTTCATGCACGGGGGCTGGGCGCATCTGGGTGGGAACCTGCTCTATCTGTGGATCTTCGGGGACAATGTGGAGCACCGGTTCGGGCATGTGCGTTTCCTGGTGTTTTATGTGGCGAGCGGGATCGCGGCGAGTTTCGCGCAGATCGTGGTGGATCCGCAGAGTGTGATTCCGAATCTGGGGGCTTCGGGGGCGATCTCGGGGGTGCTGGGGGCGTATCTGGTGTTGTTTCCGCGGAACACGGTGATGGCGGTGTTTTTCTTCAGGATCGTATCGATCCCGGCGGTGCTGGTGTTGGGGATCTGGGGGGTGACGCAGTTTTTCGCGGGGATGGGATCGCTGGGGAACACGGGATCGACGGGCGGGGTGGCGTATGCGGCGCACGTCGGGGGATTCGTGGCGGGGGTGGTGACGGGGTTGTGGGCGCGGTTTTCGCTGAAGGAGGAGCCGGAGACGGTGTTCCGGGGGATGTATGAGACTTACCGGAGGGGCGGGCGATGAAGGCGTGGTGGTTTTGGTTTTTGGCAGGGCTTCCGTTGCATGCGGCGGAGGATGCGCGGGTGGAGTTCGCGTTCGGGGTGCTGGAGGAGTGCCGGGGGGATGGGAAGGGGGCGGCGCTTCGTTTCGAAAGCGCGCGGAAGCTGGATCCGCTGGCGGCGGAACTGGTGGAGCGAGGGGTGAAGCAGCGGCTGGAGGCGGAGGACCGGGCGGGGGCGATCGGGTTGTTCCGTGAGTTCGCCGGGGCGCGGAAGGATGAGCTCGGGGTGCAGGTTTCGTATGCGGATTTTCTGACGGAGCAGGGGAAGGGCGATGCGCTTGCGGGGAAGCTGGCGATGGAGGTGCTGGAGGCGGCGTTGGTGCAGGAACCGGGCAGCCCGGCGGTGATCCGGCGCTTGTGCGCGCTGGACCGGACGCGAGCGGCGGGGTGGATGGAGACGCTGGCAGCGGATGATCCGGAGGCGGTGTTGTTGTTTGTTTCGCTCTCGCGGAGCCTGCATGATGCGGAGGATGGGGCGGCGGCTGCGGAGGTGGCGCGGCGCTATGGGTTGGCGCTGGAGAAACATCCGGGAAACGCGGTGCTGGCGCGGCAGGCTTCGGAGTATTTCCGGGAGCGGGGCGAGGCGGCGCGGGCGGTGGAGGTGCTGGAAAAACACGTGAAGGCGGCCCCGTGGTCGCTGGATCTGCGGGTGCGGCTGGGGGTGCTTTGTTTCGCCGGGAAACGGGACGCGGAGGGGGAGCGGGAGATGAATGCGGTGCTGGAGATCGATCCGCGGCGGGCCTTGGCGCATCAGGCGCTGGCGAAGTTTTACCGGCTGCGGAACAAGCCGGAGCAAGCGGTGTTTCACGCGAGCGAACTGCTGAAGATCCGAGGCGGGGCGGCGGGGGAGTATGTGGCGCTGGCGGATGAGCTGCTGGGCCTGGAGAAGGCGCGTGAGGCGCGGCTGTTGCTGGAGCACGGGGTTTACGATCATCCGGAGGACGGCGGGCTGCGGGTGCAGCTGGCGATCGCGGCGCAACGGGACGCGGAGGCGAAGGATCGGGTGGCGAGGTTGTTTCGCGAGGCGGAACTGGCGTTTCCTGCCGGGGGCATCAAGGATCCGGAGTTTTTGGCGGCATCGGCGGAAGCGCTGATCGCGGCAGGGCAGGGGAAGGCGGCGGAGGAGCGGCTGCGGGCGGCGATTCGCCTGTTTCCGGCGGAGGCAAAGGCTGAAACGGCAAAAACGCTGCGGAGGCTTGCGGAGTTGTGGGAGTCCGAGGGGAGAAACGCGGAGGCGGCGAAGGCTTTGCGCCAGCGGGCGGACGGAATTTCCCCAAAATAGGAAAGAACTGTTCATTCGAATGGGTGCAAATTGTGTGAAAAATCGGTGAATGGCTTAGAAATCCGCACAAAACACCCCGCTTTGTAGGGTGATTCACTGACACAGTGCCGATTTGGTCATTTGACATTCTGACCGGGAACACGCTTTCCTTCGGACTTGTATGTTCACTCAGCCTGAAAACTCTCCGCCCCACGTGACGCGCAAGCAGTCCGCGGAGGCGGTGCATCGTGCGATGATGCGATTTCCGTTGATTTTGGAGGTGTTGGAGAAGCTCGGAAGCACCGGGGTGCCGTACGCCGGGGACGAGGACATCCGTCACGGTTGTGATCGGGCCCTGACGTCCATTCTGGTGGAGTTGGCGAGGATTTCGCCAGCGAGCCCGGGGAAGACTTCCAAGATCGAGGAATCCACCGTTCAGCTACTTCATTCCAAAACCGCGTCCCGCCTGATCAACGCCGACCAACTCCAACGCATCGATCAACTCGTCGAGCGGGTTCTCGGCACCCACAGCCGCAATCACTAACGACAGACCCATTTCCCTAGCCGATTGTGCCGGATCGCGGAGACTCATGACAATAACCGCGGTCCGTGCACATCGGTAGGAATTACAGGAGGGCGGCGTTTCGTTGAGAAATCAACGGGACGCCGCCTTCCCCCTGTCTGGATGTCATGGATCTGTCAGAGGTTTAGATGGAAACCGCTGTTTTCCCAATTCCCTCTCCCGCAGCCAGTAAAAGATCACAGGGGTGACGATGAGGATGTGGATGAGGCTGGAAATCATGCCGCCGATGACGGGTGTGGCGAGGGGCTTCATGACTTCCGCGCCCTGGCGGTGGCTCCACATGATGGGCAGCAGGCTGCAAACGATGGTGGCCACGGTCATGACCTTGGGGCGCAGCCGCAGCCGCGCGCCGTCCTTCACGGCCTGCATGAGGTCCGCGCTGGTGAACGCGGCTCCCTTTTCCGCCATGCGGGCCTTCACGGTTTCCTCCAGATAGACGACCATCACGACGCCGGTCTGCACGGCGGTGCCGAAGAGCGCGATGTAGCCGACCCATACGGCTCCGTTGAAATTCCACCCTAACAATTTTTGCAACAACACGCCGCCGCTCAGCGCGAAGGGCACGGCGAGCATGACGTGGGCGGCCTCCAGCGCGCTGTGATAGACGAGGTAGAGCAGGACGAAGATGACCATCAAAACGATCGGAAACACCATCTGCATCGTTTTCACGAAGCGGCGCTGGTTTTCATACTCGCCGGTCATCTTGTAGGTCATGCCCTCCCAGTCCACGGTCTTGAGCTTCTGCTCCACCTCCTGGACGAAGCCGCCCAGGTCGCGGTCCTGCACGTTGGCCTGCACGTAACTGCGGAGGCGGCCGTTTTCCGAGGCGATCTCGTTCGCTCCCACCTGGCGCGTGATCTTCGCGACCATCCCTAACGGAATGTAGGGGGTGTTCGCGCCATCGCCGCCGCCGGCGGGAGCCGCTGCTGGTGCCGCGCCACCGCCCATGCCGCCACCCATGCCTCCTCCGCCTTGCGGCGCGGCGTCCGGAGTGGCCATGCCGGGTTTCGCGGCGATGAGGATGCGGCTGAGTTTTTCGATGTCATCGCGCTCGCCACGCTCGACGCGGATCTGGATCGGAAACCGCTGCCTGCCCTCGATGGTGGTGCTGACGTTCTTGCCGCCGATGGAAATCTCCACCGCGTCCAGCACGTCTTTCGCGCTCAGCCCGTAACGCGCCATCGCGGTGCGGTCCACCTCGATGTTGAGATACGGCTTGCCCTGCACCCGTGAAGGAGAAACACCGGCCGCGCCGTCGATGCCCTTGATGAGTTTTTCGACCTCGTAGGCCTTGCGCTGGATGGCATCAAGGTTGTCGCCGTAGATCTTCACGCCGACTTGTGCCCGGATGCCGGTGTAGAGCATGAGGATGCGGTTCTCGATCGGCTGGAGCAGCGCGGGCACGTAGCCGGGCACTTGTTTCATTTTCTCGGTGAGCTCGGCCTTGAGCTTGTCCATCGTCATGCCCTCGCGCCACGCGGGGTTGCGTTTCACGCGGAATTTTCCATCCGGAATGTATTCCGGTTTGAGCATGATGGTGGTTTCCAACATCTCGGTGGGCGCGGGATCGGTGGCGGTCTCGAAACGGCCGAGCTTGCCCGCCACGGTTTCCACCTCGGGCGTGGCGGCGATGACCTGATCCTGCCAGGACATCACGCGCTGGATCTCCTTGATGCCGGTCTTGGGCATCATCACCGGCATGTAGAGCAGGCTGCCTTCGTTGAGCGGCGGCATGAACTCGCGGCCGAAACCGGTGACCAACGCGGCAACCCGCGGGTATCCGGCATCGCGGATTTGTTTCACCGTCGCACGCGGCAGGCCGAATGCCTCTAACAGTGCAAACGAGAGGATGAGCACGGCGGCGGTGAGAACCGTCTTGCGGTGGTTGAGCGCCCAGTCCAACACGGGTTCGTAGATGTGCAGCAGGAACTTCATCACGATGTTCTTGTCCTCGGAGTGGAAAGGTCCGCGCACGAGCAGCGAGCAAAGCACGGGCACGAGCGTGACGGCCAAGAGCGTGGAGCCGATCATCGCGAAGGTCTTGGTGAACGCGAGCGGGTGGAAGAGTTTCCCCTCCTGCCCGGTGAGCGCGAAGACCGGCACGAAGGCGAGGATGATGATCGCCATCGCGAAGAAGATCGGCCGGCCGACTTGTTTGCAGGCTGCCAGGGCGGTATTCCACGTCTCCGGTTTGGTAAGCGGGCGCCCCATTTCCTCCTCGGCCTTCTCACAATGCCGGATGACGTTTTCCGTCACCACGATGGCGGCGTCCACCAGTACGCCGATGGCGATGGCGATGCCGGTGAGCGACATGATGTTGCTGGTGATGCCGAATTCCTTCATCAGCAGGAAGGAAACGAGGATCGAGATCGGCAGCGGCAGCGTGACGATGAGGATGCTGCGGAAGTGCCACAGGAACACGATGTGCGCCAACGTGACGAGAATCACTTCCTCGATGAGCGCGTGTTTCAACGTGTCGATCGTGCGGTCGATCAACTCGCTGCGGTCGTAAAACGGCCGGATGGAAACGCCGGGAGGAAGGCTGCCGGAGATTTCCTCGATCTTGTCCTTCACACGCTCGATCACCGCCTTCGCATTCTCACCGGTGCGCATGACCACCGTGCCGCCCACCGCTTCGTGGCCGTTCAGGTCCAGCGCGCCACGGCGGTAGTCGCCGCCGATCTGGATGGTGGCGATGT
>DAISZP010000044.1:0-17557 GCA_036824745.1 Luteolibacter sp. | reverse complement strand
TGCGACCACGCCTGGGGCCTCCGCAGCGCCTGTCTCCGTTATTTCAATGCCAGTGGTTGCTCCCCCGATGGAAAGATCGGTGAGGATCACGATCCGGAGACCCACCTC
This sequence comes from Luteolibacter sp., assembly GCA_036824745.1. Taxonomy (GTDB): domain Bacteria; phylum Verrucomicrobiota; class Verrucomicrobiia; order Verrucomicrobiales; family Akkermansiaceae; genus Luteolibacter. Next base: position 17,449 of record DAISZP010000044.1, on the reverse strand, counting down.
ATTCCCCGCGTCATGATGGCGGTGACCGGAGAAATTGAATACCTTGAGGTGTTCGGAACCGATTACAACACGCCGGACGGCACCTGCATCCGGGATTACATCCACGTGGAGGACTTGGCCGACGCCCATGCGAGGGCGCTCGATCATCTGGCCGCGGGTGGCAGTTCCGTGCGCTGCAACCTTGGCACGGGTGTTGGTGTTTCCGTGAAACAAATCATTCAGGCCGTCGAGGACGTGACAGGAAAAGCCGTGCCCGTGAAATACGGACCTCGTCGCGAAGGTGATCCGGATTCCCTCGTTGCGGATCCCGTGCTTGCGAAAGAGCTTCTCGGATGGGAGGCGTCCCGCAAAAGCATCCATGACATGGTTGGCCCGGCATGGCTCTGGGTCAGCGGTCCGCGCAAGGGCCATTTCCCCCCCAATTCCGTTGGCACGTAATCGCGATGTATTGACAAATTCCGCTTGCCGCTCAGAAAAATTCACGCATCTTAAGCTCAACCATCGAATAAACCCATGCAATCGAATCGGCCCACAAATCAAATCCGACGGCTAGCCGGCGCCTTCACGCTGGTGGAGATGTTGGTCGTTATCGCCATTATTTCCATTCTGATGACAGCCGGCTCCATCGGTCTCAGCGGAATGGGTGGAAAAGGTGTCACCAGTGGTGTCGCCAGCGCGGAATCATTGTTTGAAGAAGCCCGCACGACTGCAGTGGGGCGCAATGTCCGTGCCTGCGTTCTCGTGGCGAAATCGCTGACCGAGAACCCGACCAACGATCTCAGGCAGATTCTGGTCGCGTATGAGGAAACCAATACGGACGGAACTCCCAAGAATCCCGACAGCGCGACCCCGAACTGGGTGCTCGCAAGCCGTGGCAGCCTGCTTCCTGAGCAAACCTACTTCAGCTCGGAATTCAGCAAAAAGGACCACACGGCAGGAAATGGAATCATCGATGAAGTCGATAGCGCCCGGATCACTGGCGTGAAGAGCGCCTATCAGGGCAGCTACTACATCTACGAATTCAATGCGCAGGGCATCTCAAAAACCCCGGGTGCCAGTTTCGTGATTGGCTCCGGTGCCCGTAATACCACCAAATCCGCTGATGCGAACCCTCCCCGTGTCACTGTGAGCGCGAAGCGCGACTTCGGCGGTTTCGTCGTCTGGCGCAATGGACGCACCTCGATGTTCCGCAGTCCTGAGCAGATCAGCGACGATATCAAATCCCTGAAACCCGGAGACAAATTCTGATCATGTTCGCCAATTCCAAATCCATGTTCCGCAAAAGCGGATTCACCTTGCTAGAAACGGTCATCGCCATCGGCGTGCTCGCCGTTCTCCTCACCGGTTTCATGGTCGTCTTCGCTCCCGCCGCGTCGGGCATCCGCAAGTCGATCAACGTCCAGGAAGCGGACCGCCTGCAGACCACTGTTGAAGAGGAATTTGTCACGCTCAGGACCGGGCAGAACTTCAAAACCGGTTTTGACAAGGCCTTCGAATGGATCAAGTCCTCCAGCAAGTCGGCCGACGCGGTATTGGTCTATCAATACCGCGGCAGCATGGCCAACACCCGCCAGGACGGGACTCCGGAACCCATCGCCAACGTCAAGGACAAGATGCCGGGCAGCGAGTACAAGGTGGTCGCCATGGTCCGCCAACTGAGTGATTCGAATTTCAAGGATGATCTCCAAGCCGTGGAAGGTGGTGTCTATCTGGTGAAGTGCACGCAGTTGATCTTCGGCAAGGAAGAGATGAAACTCGGTACCGCGGGGGAAATCGTCGATCCGAAAAATGGAACCGCCGCCTCGGATTCGGATTCGTATCCGGAAGCGACCATCGCATTCGCGGCGGACTTCTTCATGCTTTCCGGCAAGTCGCAGGCTTACTTCGATTCTCCGAACGGATTCCAGAAAGCCTTCACCAACGCGAAAAACCCGGTGTTCACCCGCAATCTCGCCGTGCGCCGCTAACCGTCAAACGTTGACACGATCATGAAAACCCCGCGGAACTTCTCATTCAAAAAAGGATTCACCCTGATGGAGTTGATGGTGGCCATGGCCATCACCACGATCATCATCACGGTGCTGGTCTCCATTACGTCCATCGCCATCGATACCTGGAACCGCAGCCGCTCCGAACTGCGCGCCGCCCGTCAGGCGAAATCCATGGTGGATACCTTGGCGCGTGATTTCGAATCCATGGTCACGCGCCGTGGGAACGAATACGAGTGGCTTTCGGCCAAGAACTCCAATTCTTCGGATGGTCCTAACGGACTCAACAGCACGAACTCATCGGAGTTGATCTTCTTCTCGGGCTCCACGGACCGCTACAACGGCAACATCGGCGGCAAGGATGACAAGGGCGGTGATGTTTCCGCTGTCCTTTACAAGTTGTTCTACAAGGACCCCGTGGACAAGAGTGGAAACTTTGAAACCTTCGTCCTGAACCGGGTCCTCGTGGATCCGGATGTGACCTTTAAAAACATTCTCGGGCAGAAGAGTCTCGATGCGGCCTACAACACCATGTCGACTGAGTTGGAAAAGCAGGAGAATTTCGTTTGCGAGAACATCTTCCAATTCACGGTGACCTTCCAGATCGAAGTTACCCAGGGATCCGGTTCCTCCGCGAAATTGGTTTCTGTCCCTGTAACCGTGGGACGCAGTTCTTCGGGTTCGGTTACGGATTCCTTCAAGATCAAGGGCACGGGCATCGAGACCGAGGCATCTGGTAGCGGAGTCACGGCCGATGAGCTCAAATCCGGGCGCGTGAAGTCCGTGGAAATCTCGCTGACGGTCCTTACGGACGCGGGCATCGACCAAGTCCGCCGCGGTGGAATGAGCGATGCCAAGAAGGCGGAGTTCATGGCGAAGCACTCCTATCAGTACACGAAACTGATCCAGCTCCCGAGCATGTGATGTGGGTTTCGCCCTCAAACGCCGCGGGCGATTCCAATCACAGTGCGCCGAATCGGCGATGGCGCCGTTGGTATTCGGAAACCGCTTCGTTGAGATCATTGCGGCGGAAATCCGGCCAGAATTTTTTCACGATCACGATTTCCGCATAGCTGATCTGCCAGAGCAGGAAATTGGAGATCCGCATCTCGCCGGACGTGCGGACTAACAGGTCCGGATCAGGAATTCCCGCGGTTTGCAGGCGGGACGCGAATAAATCGCCGGTGATGTCCGCTGGAGAGAGGGTTCCGGCAGCGGCGTCCGTCGCCAGGGACTTCGCGGCGGAAACGATTTCCTCACGGCTGCCATAGGACAGGGCTAGCACCAGGGTGAGGGTTTTGTTTCCCGCGGTCTTCGCCATGATTCGATCCAGGAGGGCCCGGGTTTTGGCGGGCAGGCGGTCCAATTGCCCGATCGCAAGAAGGCGGATGTCCTGCTTTTCGAGTTCCTTGGCTTTTTCGGATAGAAAGCGGTCCAACAAGGCCATCAGTGCTTTGACCTCGGCGTCCGGTCGATTCCAGTTTTCCGAGGAGAAGGCATAGAGTGTAAGAAACTCCACGCCGAGATCGATGCAGGCGTCGGTCACTTCCCTCACGGATTCCGCACCGGCCCGGTGTCCCTCCCGGCGTGGCAGTCCTCGCTCCTTTGCCCAGCGCCCGTTGCCGTCCATGATGACGGCGATGTGACGGGGAATCTCGGGAAACTCAGGCATGATGCTCGGATGGATTGCGGCTGATGGTGTTTCCTGAATCAGCAATCTGAATGAGGGGCGCGTGAATTTCTTTTGAAACCGATCAGGCGACCAAGGTTTGAGTCCGGTCCGGCCCCACGCCTACAAACGCGATGGGTGCTCCGCAAAGTTCGCCAAGGCGGGTCAGGTAGGATTTGGCTTTCTCAGGAAGCTGCTCGTAAGTCGTGCACGCCGTGGTGTCGCATTTCCAACCCGGCATGGATTCGTACACCGGAACTGCCCGGTCCCATGCCGATCGATCCGCGGGAGGAAGCTCGTGGATCGTGCCATCGATATCGTAACCGGTGCAGATCTGCAGGGTGTCGTAAGCGTCCAGACCATCGACATTGGTCACGGCCAGACCAGTCACACCGTTGACCATGCAGGCGAAGCGAAGCAGGACGGTGTCGAGCCAGCCGCAGCCGCGCGGGCGTCCGGTGGTGGCGCCAAACTCGCGGCCGAGGCCGTGCAGGTAGTCCGACAGGCCTTCATCTCCAGTGGGGAAGGGGCCCGAACCGACGCGGGTGGTGTAGGCTTTGCAAACGCCAATCACGGATTGAATCGCGGTGGGCGGCAGGCCGGAACCCGTGCATGAACCGCCGGCGGTTGTGTTCGAGGAGGTGACGAACGGATAAGTGCCGAAGTCGATGTCGAGAAGCGTGCCTTGCGCGCCTTCGAACAGAAGCGTCTTGCCCGCTTTCCAGGCTGAGTGAAGCACTGGAATGGTGTTGGTGATGTGCGGGCGGAGCCGCTCGAATGCGGTGTAAACCTCATCAAGCACCGCCGCGGCTTCGAACGTGGGCAGATCATAACGGGCGAGAATTTCATTCGCCTCCGCCACCCGGCGCGTCACCTGGGCGGTGGTGAATTCGCGGTCTAACAAATCCGCCATGCGCAATCCGCAGCGGTTGATCTTGTCCGCGTAGGACGGACCGATTCCGCGTTTGGTGGTGCCGATTTTCTGATCGCCGAGGGAGGCTTCCCGCGCGGCGTCCAGTTCCTTGTGGAAGGGCATGACCACGTGCGAGCGGTCGGAAATGAGGAGTTTGTCCGGCGTGATGGAAATTCCCTGTCCTTCGATGCGTGTGATTTCCTGAACGAGACCGACCGGATCAAGCACCACACCGTTTCCAATGACATTGATCTTGTCATCCCAGAGGATGCCGGATGGCAGGAGGTGCAGGACGTATTTCACGCCTTTGGCGATGACCGTGTGGCCGGCGTTGTTGCCGCCTTGGCCGCGGATGACGACATCCGCGCTTTCCGTGAGGTAGTCAACGATCTTGCCTTTGCCTTCGTCCCCCCATTGGAGACCGGTGATGATGGTGTTCATGAAGTGTTGAGAGGGCCCTCTTGCGACCCAAGGTGCTTAAGCTTTGACGGAATCGATCAGTGCGGCGAATTCCTCGAAGAAATACGCGGCGTCATTCGGGCCGGGGGCGGCTTCCGGGTGGTATTGCACGCTGAAGACCGGCAGCTCCTTGTGGCGCATGCCTTCCACGGTGCCGTCGTTCAGGTTGATGTGGGTGACCTCAATCTCCGGCGGCAGCGATTCCGCATCCACGGCAAAACCATGGTTCTGGGAGGTGATGGAAATTTTCCCGCTGCGGAGGTCTTTCACCGGTTGGTTGCCGCCGCGGTGGCCGAACTTCAGCTTGAAGGTCTTGCCGCCGAACGCATGGCCTAACAACTGATTGCCAAGGCAGATGCCGAAGATCGGCTTCTTGCCGATGAGCTGGCGCAGTTCCTCGTGGATGTATCCGAGCGCCGCCGGATCGCCGGGGCCGTTGGAGAGGAAGATGCCGTCCGGATTTTTCGCCAGAACCTCGGCCGCGGTGGTGGTGGAGGGGACCACTTCCACTTCGAATCCCGCCTGGCGCAGGCGGCGCAGGATGTTGAACTTGATGCCGAAATCATAGGCCACGATGCGGTGGCGCACCGGTGGAAGTTCTTCATATGGCCCCGGATGCCCGGTGGAAGTGTTAGGCAACACCCATTCTCGCGATTCCTCGTTCCAGTTGAAAGCAGTGGGAGTGGAAACCTCCTTCACATAGTCCATGCCTTCCATCGAGGGCGAGGCCTTGGCGGCGGCGATGGCCTCTTCGGCGGTCATTTCCGTGCTCAGGCAGGCGCGCATCGCCCCGAGCGAGCGCAGGTGCTTGGTCAGCGCCCGGGTATCGATGCCTTCGATCCCCAGAATGCCGTGAGCGGCAAGGTATTCCGAAAGCGGCTGGGTCGAGCGCCAGTTCGATGGCACCTCGCAAAGCTCGCCGATCACGAATCCGCGAATGTGCGGCTCGCGGGACTCGGCGTCCTCCGGATTGATCCCGTAGTTTCCGATCTGCGGGTAGGTCATCGAAACGATCTGGCCGCGATACGACGGATCGGTGATGACTTCCTGATACCCCGACATCGAGGTGTTGAAACAGATCTCCCCGGTGGTGGTTCCGGTGGCTCCGAACGCGGTTCCTTCGAAACAACGTCCGTCTTCAAGGGCTAAAATGGCGGTAATGGGCACGGCGGGCGGAAACCTAGGCACCCGCTCCGGGCGATGCAAGCGTCGGGTTGATCCTTCCTCATCGCCCGAGACAATCCGTCTGAAGATCGTCAACCGGATTGTCTCGGCCCGAGTTCACTCCCTTGCCCGGCTGTCGATCAGGATGGTCACCGGGCCGTCGTTGATCAGTGAAACTTTCATGTCTCCCCCGAAGACGCCGCGGGCCACGGGTTTGCCGATTTCCTGTTCCATCGCCGCGCAGAACGCCTCGTAAAGCGGTTCCGAATGGCCGGGAGCCGCCGCCCGGATGAACGAAGGGCGGTTTCCCTTCCTGGTCGAGGCGTGCAAGGTGAACTGGCTGACCACCAGAATCTCGCCGCCGATGTCCGTGATGGACAGGTTCATCTTGTCCTCCGAGTCGGCGAAGATCCGCATTTTGGAGATTTTTCCCACCAACCAATCCACGTCGCTCGCATCGTCCACTCCCTCGATCCCAAGCAGAATCAACAATCCGCGGCCGATCCGGGAAACGGTGGATTGGTCGATGGAAACACTTGATTCAATGACTCGCTGGATGACGGCTCGCATGGGCGGACTTTGAGAAATTTTTCCAACCCTGCAAGCATTGGAAATCAATGGAAAATGGACTTTTTCATAGAAATTCACGAGCCAATCCCAATTGATCACTTGGGGATTCACAGGCTACCGTTTGCTCGTCTTCTCCGGATTAGCTCCGAGTCGAAATCCGCATCCGATAACATTGGGGGGGATTTTACCGGAGTTCGGAGGGAGGCAAGGTGCTTTTTTAAAAACGAATACAAGGTTAGTTCACCCCTGACTTGTGAACTGTCGCCATTCTTGAGTTCCCGGCAAATTTGGTAGATTCCAACGTCTCGGAGGGTTTCCAGCTTTTGATCGAGCACTCGCGGCTGTGCAATGTAAGCCATTGAAAGCGCTTTTGCGTCCTTCGTGAGGATTAGGTCCATGAAATTGAAGAACGTGTATTCTTGGAAATCGCCGACGGGCCAGCGGAACATTTCGCAAAGATCTTGGACGAGTAGATGGACACTATTGTCGGAAATTTTTCCTAGTTCGGTGTGTAGCAGTGGTTTCATTGGAATTTTTCCGGGAAGTAGCATCGTTTCTTGGGCAATTGATGTCGAATTGAACTTGGGAGGGACAAATCCTCAGTTTTGATGAACAGTAGTAATCCGTCCTTGCTCCGTCAACGAAAGGGCTTCGAACTGAATGCATTTGGGAGGCAGCCGCTAAGGTTTTTTGGCTTTTTGCGCTTCCGCAATTGAATCGGTAGGGTAACTCGATCATTCTCCTCTCCCCCACATGGCCGTTGATACCAAACCTCCTGATCCTGCAACCAAGGCTCCTTCGTTTCGTCAAGGGGCGACTGAGGCGGACGATGTGACGCGTGCTTTGCCACATGCTCTTGGACCTGAAAAGAGCTTGCTGTCCTCAATGTTGCAGGACCCCCAGGAATACATTGGTGTTGCGATTGAGGAGAAATTGACTCGCGAACATTTTTACCTGCCTTCGCATTCATTGCTGTTTGATTTTCTGATCCAGCTTTTTGAAAGCGGAACCGAAATTGAACTGGTTGGCTTGGTGCAGCGCCTTTTGGACCGAGGCATGTTGGATCGAGTTGGTGGACCTGCAGCGATCACAGACCTTTACACCTACGCTCCAAGTCCGGGGCATTTTCGCCATCACCTTCAGTTTGTTAAGGACAAGTATGTCCTTCGCAAGATCATTCAAAACTCCAACGAGGCCATCGCCCAAGCCTACGAGACGCCCGATGAGGTCGCCACGTTGTTAGATTCGGTGGAGGCCAAGATCCTCGCCATCCGCGAGGGATCGGAAACCAACAAGGCCCCGACGATCAAGCAGTCGGTCGAGGAGGTCATCGAGCAGTTCCAAGCCCTGCTCGCCGGGGAAAAAGGCGCGCAGGGCATGAGCACCGGGTTTGAGAAACTCGACCGTATGTCCAGCGGCCTGAAACCCGGGGAAATGTTTGTCGTCGCGGCCCGTCCCTCCATGGGCAAGACGTCCTTCATGATGAACATCGTCGAGCACATCTGCGTCGATCTCGGCAAGCCCTCGATGGTGTTCTCCTGCGAAATGAGCGCCTTCCAGATCGTGCAACGCCTCGTGTTCGCCCGCTCCAAGTTCGCCATGGGCCAGCTCAACCGCGGCTACACGCCTAACAAAGGCGACCTTCAGCGCATCCAGCGCGCTGCCATGGAAGTTTCCGCCGCCAAGCTCTTCATCGACGACACGCCCGGCATCTCGATCAACGAACTCCGCGCCAAGGCCCGCCGCAAGAAGCGCGACGAGGACATCCAGTTCATCGCCATCGACTACCTCCAGTTGATGAAGTCCCGCACCAAGCAGGCGGAAAACTCGCGCGAACGCGAAATCGCCGAAATTTCCGCCGGTATCAAGGGGCTCGCCAAGGAGCTCGGCCTGCCCATCCTTATCCTCGCCCAGCTCAACCGCGGTCCGGAAGGACGCACGGGGAAAAGCCTCGGCGTACCGCGCATGTCCGACCTCCGGGAATCCGGCTCGATCGAGCAGGACGCCGACATGGTGGGCCTGCTCTACCGTTCCGCCTATTACGCCGAGGACGATCAGGAACGTGAGGAAAAAGCCGGCGAGGCGAACCTTCTGTTAGCCAAGAACCGCAACGGCGAGACCGGCGACGTTCCGCTCACCTTCATCGCCGAGCTGATGCGCTTCGAGACCGGAAACCCGGCGCGCGAGATGGAGAGCTGATCTATTGACGATAGAATTGTCAGGGAAGAATCGCCGTTCGCAGGAATTCAAGCTTCAGCTGGTCTGTTAGGAAGACAACCTGAAGGTTGAGCTCCTCGTCTTGGAGCCAAGGATCTCGGAACGGTCCAAGAAATTTCGGAAACGTCCTTTGGCGGCCGGTCTAACGGCTGCTTTTCCTCACCCGCTCCAACAAGGCGGGATCCGCCTCCAAAGCATCGGCCACGGCGCGGATGACATCGAGCGTGGGGCGGGAAACGTGATGTTCCATGCCTTCCACGTCGCGATAGATCGTTTCCTCGTCGATTCCGAAGAGCCGCAGGAAGCGGGTGAGCGTTTCATGGCGTTCGATGATGGCGCGTGCGATGCGGTGGCCGTCTTCGGTTAGAACGGTGCCCCGGTATTTCTCGTGTTTGACGAGCCCCTCCGCGTCCAGACGGCGCAGCATGTTGGTCACGCTGGCCTGCGAGATGCCGAGGTTTTTGGAAATGTCCACCGCGCGGGCGTAGCCCTTGGATTCGATCAAGTGGAGGATCTGCTCCAGATAATCATCCATCGCGGTGGAACCGCTGGTGCGCCGGGGTGAGACTGTCATGTGGGGAGGAACACTAGCGGGCGGATTCCGGGAGGGAAAGCACGCTTTTGTGGTAGATGTCCGCGTTGGAGGCTTGGAACTCCGCCTTGAGACGCACCTTCAGAGTGGAAAGATCCACCAGACGCCAGCCGGTGAAGGTCCATTGCCGCGTTTTGCCATCGTGCTCGATGCCGACGAGCAGGTGCACCGCGTCGTCGGTGATCTTGAGGGTTTCGTTTTTCGGCTCGAAATAGAACGTGCGGAAGGTGCTTTCGGCGGAACCTTGTTCAACGAGTTTCGGATCGAGATAAAACACCCGTCCGCTTTCCACATCGGTGATCCGCAGGTCCGGATAGCCCGACCTCTGGTGCTCGCCCGAGCGGGTGGGGGGAACTTCGCAGCGCAGGCCGGGCATTGTGTTGATCCTCGCGTGGATGCCGTCTTCGAAAAACTTCGAGGCCTCGTTGATGCGGCGGAGCTTTCTAACGGGTGAATCCGGCTTGTTCTGCTCGGCCACGGTTTCCGCAAGCGCCTTGTGGATCGCGGCGACCACGCGCTTGTGCGCCGGGCTGTCGTCGAGCGGCAGGACCATTTTTCCGGAACAGGCCTCGGCGACGGTGGCGAAGGAGAATTTGCGTTCGGATAGATTTTCGCCGAGCAGGGATTTCACGAGCGCGACGTCGTCAGTCTGCGGTTTTGGGGATGTTGTTTCCTCAGCGATGGCGAGCGGATGGAAGAGGCATGCTAACAGAATTGGAAACCGGGCTTTCATGCGCGTTTGGATTTGTGCCATGCGGAAGTGTCCGGATGGAGCAGGATTTCAAGCGGGTGATCGGATAGGGAAAGCTCGGAAACCAGATGCTCCAGCAGGACCAGCGAGGCGACCGAGTCGAACAAGGCATCATGCCACGACTTAGAGGGGACCAGGGACTTCACCCGGTCCGTTAGTTCATGGCTTGTGCATAGGGCACCGAGCGAGTGGTCCTTGAGCCCGGGCCAGACCGCGCGTGACAGCAGTAGCGTATCGATCCACGGCCCGAACCCATGGCCGGGAAAAGCGCGCAGGAAACGTTTCTCAGTGCCTTTTCCGTGGGCTGCCACCACCGCGCCGGAGAGGCGGGTTTTCAACTCCGGCCACAATGAAAGCAGGGTGGGCGCGTCCGCCAGGTCCTCCGGGCCGATGCCGTGGACTTTTCGCGCGGACCATTGGATTGGTTGGTCGGTGTGCAAATAGGACACAAAAAAGTCGTGGTGACCCTGTTCGATTGACCAACTGGCGATGCCGACTTGCACCGGGCTGTCCGTGCGGCCGCGCTCGGCGCCCGCGGACTCGAAGTCGATCGCGGTGAAGCGGCATTGGCGGATCAGCGGCATCGGGCGCAGTCTTGTCCTGAAGCGCCGCAGGATCAAGCCCTTGGAAAATAACAAGGAGACGCCCGGCATATCCTGTGCTACGGCCTAGCGCGCTTCATGCGAAACCTCATCGCCGCTTCCCTGATTTCCCTCGTCTCCTCCGCCTCCGCGGTTGAGGTTCGCGTGGCCACCTTCAACATCGGCGCGCATTTCGGTGAATCGTATTTCGACTACAGCCTCGGCGATCCCGGCACGCCGGACCACGACACCGTGCTGGCGATCCTCAACCGCATCGATGCCGATGTGGTGGCTTTGCAGGAAATCCACTCGGTGGATCTGCAGGGAAACCCGGATGATCTCGATGCGCTCGCCGCTTCCGCAGGGTATTCGCATCTATTCGTGACTCCGCTGACCAACGCGATGGACACCAGCTTGCGCGTAGTCATCCTTTCGAAGTTTCCGTTTCTCTCAACCGGTCAGGTGAATTCGCCATCCGGTGCCAAGGAACTTACGCGGCTCCATCCCGTTGTTAAGGTGGACATCCCGGGAACCACCAACGACCTCACGATGATCTCCGCCCACCTCAAGGCGGGCACCACTTCCGCGGACCGCTTTCGCAGGGCGGTGGAAATGAAACGCCTAACAGGCCATCTCTCGTAATCCGGCCTCACCCCCCAAGACAATTACGTGATCCTCGGCGACTTCAACCCATCGGCAAACAACGGCACCTTCTCCACGCTTCCAGCCGACCTGCCCGGTTCGTATGTGCTCGGCAGCGACATCACGCTTCCCGTGACGTATTCGACGAACATGCTGAGCTACTTCACCACTCCCAACGCGGTGAAGCTCGATCCACGGCAGCTGGACAACTCGGCCAGCACTTATGGCACCACGTTTACCAACGGTCCCACGCTTGATCTCGTCATGGTCTCGCCGGCCATCGCGGGGCGCCCCAAGGCATCGGAAGTTTACAACTCGACCCTCGACACTTCCAACAGCGTTGGCCTGCCCAAAAACGGCGCGCCGCTCGATTCTACCACCAGCGCGACAGCGTCCGATCACTACGCCGTGTTCGCGGATCTGGAGATGGACTCGGACTTCCCCAATCTCGCGATGTTGGTTTCCCCGATCTCGATCAACGAGGGAGTCTCGGACGGGGTGGCTTCTCTAACCGTCACGTTGCCTTCGATCCGGGCGAACTCGGTGACCGTGACTCTTTCGTCCGATGATGCCGCGGCACAACTGTTGAGCCCGACTGTCACGATTCCCGCCGGATCGCTCAATGGGAACGTGGGTTTGAAACTGCCGCGCAACTTTCTAGCAGACTCCGGGCACAGCGTGACTTTCACCGCGACTGCCACTGGATTCGATCCCGCGAGTGTCGTGCTGCAGGTGAATGACATCGACGGCCCTTACGTGTTTTCAAACGCAGGCCAAACCGTCTCGGAAAATTTCAATGGATTCGATGGCACACATGATCCCGCCCCATGGGTGAGCAGCGCGGGAACCTGGCAGGGCACGGATGACGGCACATCCTCGGTTTCCGGGCTGCGCGCATATGGTTCGAATGGCGAGGTCGCGCTTGGATTTCTTCCCGGTGAAAGTGGAAGCTCGGCCTCCGCGTCCTTTGAAAACCAAACCGGAGCCCCCATTCACGCCTTGCAGGTTTCATTCGATGTGGAGGCGTGGAAAGTTCCGGCAAATGGTGCCGCCGACGGTGTTAGCGCGGATCTGGTGATCGGTGCTCAAGTGATCCCGATTCCCGGCCTTTCATTCGTGGCATCGCCTTCACAGGCGGCGGGAACGGTGGCTCTAACCGCAAGCGTCGCCGGATTTTCGATTCCGCATGGGACAAGTTTTGAACTGAGAATCTCGTTTAACGCGGGCTCCACCGTGGGGGCTCTTCCTGCGGATGTGTTTGTGAACGAGTTCCATTACGACAACGATGGCACCGATGTCGGTGAGTTCGTCGAAGTCGTTGTGGGGCCGGGTTTCACAGGTTCGCTATCCAACATCAACGTCGTTCTTTACAACGGAAACACCCAGTCCGCTGGCGTGGTTTACGGCACCTTGAATCTTGCCACCGATTTTACGGAAGGGGTTGCCTCCAACGGATTCAGGATCTTTTCGAAGACATTTCCCACCGATGGGTTGCAGAACGGACCGAGGGACGGATTCGCAGTGGTGAACACGGCCACCTCGCAGGTTCTTCATTTCATCTCCTACGAAGGCTCGTTCACCGCGAGTGCCGGACCTGCTTCGGGATTGACGGCTTCAAACGTCAACCTCACTCAAGGCGGCAGCGATCCGGTGGGAATGGCAGCTATCGGACGGAGCGGAACCGGTGGGAATGCTGCGGATTTCACGTGGACCAAATTCACCGGAATCGCCCATTCGCCGGGCTTCGTGAATCAAGGTCAGACCTTTACCTTGCCGGTTCTTCCGCATCGAGGCTTGGCCATCGACAACCTAAGTGTCACTCTCCTTTCCGATTCTGATCAGGATGGCATCGTGGACACGCTGGATCCGGATGATGACAACGACGGGCAATCCGACGCCTACGAAACAGCCTTCGGCAGTAATCCCTTTAGCGCTGGGTCGAAATTCAACCCGCAGTTTGTCCGGGTTTCTCCGGGCAACCTGCTGCTCTCGTTCCATGGCGCGGCCGGCATCAGCTACACGGTCGAGACCAGCGCGGATCTAACGGGCTGGACACCACTCTCGGTCCACCCCGGAAACGGAAGCCTCATCCATGTGCCACTGACGGTGAATGGCGCGCGACGCTTCTATCGCGTCAGCGCGCCGGTGCCGCCTTGAATCAGCGCAGCGATTGATGGAACGAGTCCTTCTCCTTGAGCGAGAGCACGAATCCGGCTAACAGATCAATCGTCCGCTGGATGTCGTCGAGGTGGGCGGTTTCCACCACCGAGTGCATGCAGCGCAAGGGCAGGGAAACCAGCGCGCTCGGCACGCCTTCGCGGCTGTGGAAGATCTTGTCGGTATCGGTGCCGGTGAATCGGCTGCTCGCCTCGTGCTGGATGGGAACTTTTGATTCTGTGGCGGTTTCCATCAGGCGTTTCACGATGAGCGGATGGTTCGCCGTGCCGTGGGTGAGGGAAGGGCCGCCGCCGAGTTTCACGCTGCCGTGCTTCGCCGCGTCAAGCCCCGGGGTGTCGGTGGCGTGGGTGACGTCAAGGCAGATGCAGAGGTCGGGTTTCAGGCGATAGGTCGCCATCATCGCGCCGTGTCCGCCGATCTCTTCCTGGATCGCGTTGAGGCAGACGAGTGTGAACGCGGGCTTCTTCTTGCTCGCGGCGATGCGTTTCATCACCTGGGCGATGATGTAGCCGCCGATCCGGTTGTCGAGGGCGCGGCTGACGATGCGTTTGTTAGCGAGTTCCATCGGGCCGTCCTGATAGACCGCCGGATGTCCCACGCGGATGCCGAGTCTCGCGACCTCGCTGGCGTTTGAAGCACCCACGTCCACCCAAAGATCGTGCACGGCGGGTGCTTTTTCCGAGCCGAGGTCGTCGCGACGGAGGTGGATGGCGGTGTTGCCGATGATGCCGGGAACAGGCCCCTTGTCGCCGAGGATGTTGAGCCGGCGCCCGCGGGCGGTGGCGGCGTCGGAGCCTCCCACGCGGTCGATGCGGAGGAAGCCTTTGTCATCGATGTGCTTGATCATGTAGCCGATCTCGTCGGCGTGGGCTTCGAGCATGATGATGCGCTCGGTCTTGCCTGGCAAGGTGGCCCAGGTGGAGCCATAGGCATCGCAGGCGACTTCGGCGGCGTGTTTGCCGATCCACTCGGCCCACACTTTCTGGCCCGGCATTTCAAAGCCCGTGGGGCTCGGGGTTTCCAACAAACGATACAAGAATTCTCGGTCTTCGTGTTTCACGCGGCGATTCAAACACAGCCGGAGGGCATGGCAAGGGCGGAGGATTGGGTTAAAAATGAAGCTGACATGGGCACGAATTGCGCTTTAGATGGGAAATCCTCAAACCCCTCGAATTGTTTTATGGCCACGCTCGCTACCACCGTCAACGGACTCAAGTTTCCCAATCCCTTCGTCATCGCCTCCGGTCCTCCGGGCACGAATGCCAAGGTGATCAACCGCGCTTTCAAGGAAGGCTGGGGCGGGGTGATCGCTAAAACCGTGAGCTTGGATGCGTCCAAGGTCGTCAACGTCGGTCCGCGTTATGCCAAGCTCATGGCGGGCGATGGCAAGGAAGTGATCGGTTGGGAAAACATCGAGTTGATCAGCGACCGGAAGTTTGAAACGTGGCTCGATGAGTTCAAGGAGATCAAGGACGCCTATCCGGACCGGATCCTCATCGCCTCGATCATGGAAGAGTTCAACAAGGACGCGTGGTGCGAGATCGTCGAGCGCTGCCAGGATGCCGGCGTGGATTCGTTTGAGTTGAACTTTTCCTGCCCGCACGGTCTGCCGGAGCGCAAGATGGGAGCGGCGATGGGACAGAATCCGGAGGTGCTCGAAGAAGTCTGCCAGTGGGTCATGTCCGTCGCGAAGATCCCGGTGTGGGCGAAGATGACGCCGAACGTCACGCACATCGAGGAGCCGACCGCCGCCGCGCTGCGCGCCGGCTGCCAAGGTGTGGCCGCGATCAACACCATCCGCTCGGTGATGGGCGTGAATCTTGAAACATTGCGCCCCGAGCCGTGTGTGGAAGGTTACACCACGCCCGGAGGCTATTCGTCGAAGGCGGTGAAGCCGATCGCGCTGCGGATGTGCATGGAGATCGCGCAGTTGATCCGCAAGGACTTCCCCGGCAGAACCTTGTCCGGCATGGGCGGGGTGGAAACCGGTGCCGATGCCGCCGAGTTCATCCTGTTAGGATCGGACACGGTGCAGGTTTGCACCGGCGTGATGAAGTTCGGATACGGCATGGTGAAGAAGCTGTGCGACGAACTGCAGGCCTTCATGGAGGGCAAGGGTTTCGAAACCCTGGATGACTTCAAGGGGCACAGCCTCCAGTATTTCACCACCCACGCCGAGCTTGTCCGCATGCAAACGGCGCGCAAGGCCGCGGAAGCGGCCGTCAAGGAAGGCATGGTCAAGAGCGACGCCGAGTGGGATGGCGACGAGTTTGTGAAACAATCGAACTCCCTCTCACGCTGAGCCAGCGAGCCAGTCCATTGTTTTCCTCGCGAGCTTGTCCAAGGCCAGCACGCTGAGTTCGAGGTGCTCTTCGAGCGTGTCCTCGATCTTGTTGTGGCTGATGCCGTGTAGGCTCTGCACGAACATCATCACGGTGGGGATGCCGGCGCGTGAAACCTCCGCCGCATCGTGTAGCGGACCGGAGGGCATCATGTAGGAAACTCCAGTGGTCTCCACCACGGCTTCATCACAGAAACGGATGAGCGTTTCATCGAACAGAACCGGCTCGATGTGCCAGATGCGTTCCCAGCGAACCTCGCAACCGCCTTCCGCGGCAAATCGCTCGCTCGCGGATTTCGCATCTTCGAACATGGCCGCGAGTTTTTCCGCGTCCAGGTGGCGTTGATCGAGCGTGATCGTGCATTCCGCCACCACGCTGGTGACAATTCCGGGAGCGGTCTTGCAGGAGCCGATCGTGCACACTCCGCCGTGGCGTTCCGTGATCTGATAGATCTCCGGGGCCATCTTCGCCGCTGCGAGAAACGCGTCCTTGCGGCGGTTCATCGGCGTGCTGCCGGAGTGCGCGGCCTGCCCGGTGTAGGTGATGGACCAGCGCTCGACTCCGCAGGTGCCGAGCACGACGGAGAGCGCGAGGTTTTGATCTAACAGAACCGGGCCCTGCTCGATGTGCAGTTCCAGATAGGCTCCTGCATTCTTCCGTTCTTCTCCGGCGTTCATCACGGATTCGAAATCGATGCCGCAAACGGCGACCGCATCGGGGAGGGGAATCCCGTCCCGGTCCTTCAAACCTCGCGCCTCGTTCAAATCCAGATTCCCCGAAAACGCGGAGGAACCGAAGAGGCTCTTGCCGAAACGCGCGCCTTCTTCATCCGCCCAATCCACAAGCCGTACGGTGACCGGAGGTTTCCCACCGAACTCGGCGTGGATCCGGCGCATCACTTCCACTCCGGCGATGACGTTCAGGCAGCCATCGAGCCATCCGCCGTTCGGCACCGAGTCGATGTGACCTCCGATCAGGAGCGCGGTGTCGCTTTCGCCCTTGAGTGTGAACCAGGTGTTTCCCGCGGCGTCGTTGTGGATATCGACCGGGAGTTGCTCCATCTTTTCGCGCAGCCAGCGCCGGGCTTTGATCCAGGTTTCGGTGAAAGCCACGCGTTGGGCGCCGTTTTCATCACCTGTGAGCGCCCGTAGTTCCTTGAGTTCGGCGACAGTCCGCTTCGGATCGGGTAAGCATGCCTTTTCTGCCATGATGCGGACACGTTAGGCAGAAACCGTGCGAGGGTGAATCAAAACTTCCGCACCGAAGAAATTGACGGAGTGGCATAAAATGCGCTGAATCCACGGTGATATGTCGCAAACCCCGATTCCCGTCTGCCCGCTTTACATCGATGGAACCTGGACGACTCCCGACGGAGTGGCCGAT
>DAISZP010000586.1:0-2695 GCA_036824745.1 Luteolibacter sp. | reverse complement strand
ATTCTCGGCCGTTTCAAGCGCATGAACGGCTTCAACGTGCTGCACCCGATGGGCTACGACTCGTTCGGCCTGCCCGCCGAGCAATACGCGATCAAGACCGGCCAGCACCCGGCGATCACCACCGCCGCGAACATCGAGAACTTCCGCCGCCAACTCAAGGCACTCGGCTTCGGCTACGATTGGGATCGCGAAATCGCCACCACCGATCCCGAATACGTCCGCTGGACGCAGTGGATCTTCCTCCAGATCTACAACTCGTATTTCTGCGAGGAAACGAACAAGGCGCGGCCTGTTAGCGATCTTGAAGCGAAAGGTTGGAGTCGCGAGGAGATTGATGCCGTTAGACTCGCCTTCGTCGCCGACACGCCCGTCTGGTGGTCGCCGGACCTCGGCACCGTGCTTGCCAACGAGGAAGTGGAAGAGTGGAAGTCCAAAGGCCACACCGTCGAGCGCCGTCCGCTGCGCCAGTGGATGCTGCGCATCACGAAATACGCCCAACGCCTGATCGACGAACTCGACACGCTCGATTGGCCGGACGGCATCAAGCTCCTGCAAAAGAACTGGATCGGCCGCAGCGAAGGCGCTGAAGTGGATTTTGCCATCAACGGCCACACCGTCACCGTTTTCACGACGCGGCCCGACACCCTTTTCGGCGCGACCTACATGGTGCTCGCACCCGAACATCCCTTTGTTCCGGATATCACCACCGCGGGACAAAAGGAAGCCGTTGAGGCCTATCAGAAAGCCTGCTCTTCCAAGTCCGACCTCGATCGCGGAGACCTCAACAAGGACAAGTCCGGCGTCTTCACCGGCGCGTTTGCGACGAATCCGGTCAACGGCGAACAGATCCCCGTGTGGATCGCCGACTACGTGATGATGGGCTACGGCACCGGTGCGATCATGGCCGTGCCAGCGCATGATGAACGAGACTTCGAGTTTGCAACGAAGTTCAAGCTTCCAATCCAGGCGGTTGTTGCTTCGGATGAAATCCGCTCGTTCAATCAATCAAAGCAATTTGATGAAGCTGGCGAACAGATCATTTCTAATAGCCTTGTCACAGTTAACGGCAAAGACCTATTTGTGCCATTTGGATGGGCAAGCACCGACCCCGGCACTTCCGTGAACTCCGGCTTCCTCGACGGCCTGCCCACCGCCGAGGCCAAGGCCAGGATGATCGACTGGCTGGAGTCCAACGGCAAAGGCAAGCGCCGCATCCAATACAAACTGCGCGACTGGCTCTTCTCCCGCCAGCGTTACTGGGGTGAGCCGTTCCCGATCGTTTGGAAAAACGGCCACCACCACGCCATCGCCGAAAGCGAACTCCCATTGCTCGCCCCGCCGCTCGACGACTACAAACCGTCTGGCACGCCCGACCCACTTCTCAGCAAAGCCACCGACTGGGTGAATCTCCCGGACGGTTCCACCCGCGAAACCAACACCATGCCCCAATGGGCCGGCTCGTGCTGGTATTACCTGCGTTATTGCGATCCCGGAAACACCAGCCGCTTCATCTCTAACGAAGCCGAGGGCTACTGGAGAAATGTCGATCTCTACGTCGGCGGTACGGAGCACGCCGTCCTCCATCTCCTCTACGCCCGTTTCTGGCACAAGGTGCTCTTCGACCTCGGCCACGTCACCACGCCCGAGCCATTCCAAAAACTCGTCAACCAAGGCCTCATCCTCGGCGAAGACGGACAGAAGATGTCCAAGTCCCGCGGCAATGTCGTCAACCCGGACGATGTCGTTAGAGAGTACGGAGCCGACGCGCTTCGCCTCTATGAAATGTTCATGGGCCCGCTCGAACAGGTGAAACCCTGGCAGATGAAGGGCGTGGAGGGTGTTTCCCGTTTCCTCGCCCGCGTCTGGCGCGTGGCCTTCGAGGAAGCGCAGGATGGTTCCTTCACCGTTTCCCCGAAGATCCAGGATGTCGCATGCTCTAACAAAGAACTGCTGCGCGTCGTCCACGAAACCATCAAGAAGGTCGGCGAGGACATCGAGAAACTCAGCTTCAACACCGCCATCTCGCAGATGATGATCTGCACCAACGCCTTCACCCAGGCCGAGGTCGTGCCTTTGAAGGAGTTCATCCAGTTCCTCACCGTGCTCAACCCCTTCGCTCCCCACCTCAGCGAGGAGATCGCGTCACGCCTCGGTGTGAAGACGATGCTCAGCGAAACCGCCTGGCCCGCCTACGACGAAGCCGCGCTCGTCCGCAGCGAGATCGAGTTCATCATCCAGGTGAACGGCAAGCTGCGCGACCGTCTCATGCTCTCCAAGGACGCCGACGAGGAAGCCGTCAAATCCGCCGCCTTCGAAAGCCCCAAGGTCAAGGAACACACCGACGGCAAAACCCTCCGCAAGATCATCTTCGTCCCCGGCAAGCTGCTGAACATCGTGGCGAATTGAGCGATGGCGGATTCTCTCCAGTTGCTCTTCGATGATGCGGACTTGCTGGAAGCACTCCAGATTTGGGGACCGGAATATGATTTCCCACAAGGAGCGCTCAAGAGGGCGCATGATTATCTCGCGCCCGGAGTGATTTCCAAAATCACCGCGGAAGCCGTCGAAGATGAATACGCGGATGAGGAAGAACCCGTCTATGGCGGATTCCTGGTGAGCGCCAAGGTGCTGGGATCGAAACGCCGACCCTACACCACATCCATCGACTTCATCCTCAGCGATATGACCGGAGGGT
>DAISZP010000585.1:0-2699 GCA_036824745.1 Luteolibacter sp. | reverse complement strand
CATCCGGCGTCAAAGCCAACAGTGAAGCTGTTGTAAGTTTCGGCGGTGGCCTCCGAGGTCAGGAATGATTGTTGTACGTTTTGCCCGCCATTGCCCCACATGGCGAGCACGTTCGTTCCGGCAGGAATGCCGCCGTTTGCTGCCCAGACATAGACCGACGTCAGGGCGGGTTCGTTGGTGGACCAACCGGTGGGGTTCGTATTGTGTCCGCTGGCCTGAAAGTTGCCGTTGGTGAGTGTTAGCGTCGCGGCGGATGCATGAGCCGCAAGACCCGCGAGGGCAAGAAGGGAGGAAGGCACGTTCTTTTTCACAAGTGATTCTTTCGGATGTTTTTGGGGAATGGTCCTGGCTGGAATTTCGTTCAAGGGGTTTCAGAAGCAACAGCACGAAGAAAACCACGGGAGGGCAGGCCGTTGGATCCGGCGAGGCGGAAGGTGCGGTATTCATAGCCGCTTGGCGCGCTGAGCGGCAGTGAATCGGGAATGACCGGAGAAGCCAGTGGACCTTCGACCACTTGGTCGAAGGAGGTGAGGGCGGCGCTTCCCTGAATGTTGTACACCACGCCATCCTTGCTGGCAGCAGGCGAAGGAGAACCGGAGAATGTGGCTCCGGAACGCACGGCGAGCGTGATGAGCAATTCCTTCAGGGTATCCGATGTCGTGTCCACCGTTACCACTCCGACGAGGCCGGTGGAGGAAGCGGATAGAGGATTGGCTCCAAATGCAAACTCCCGAAAATTCGTCGCGCCGTCGCGGTCCGGATCATCACTCGGACCGTTTTCCTTGCCCGGCGTGCCGTCCAGGCCGCTCGCAAGCGCCCAATCCTGGAATGGAGTCGAAGGGCTGTAGGATCCGGTGGCGGTCATAACCACATTGTCGATGAATCCGGTGGCGAAGAAGTCGCTCGTGATCGGAAGGACCGGTTGCAGGGTGGCGATGCGCAGAGCCACCGGGTTGGATGCGATGCTGGAAACCGGCAGTTCCATGGTGGATGCGGTTGTGAGGTTGCGGTTGGTTCCTGTTTGCACCCCGCTATCCCCGATGGCGACATCACGTCCTGAGAGTTCGGTGTTGGTCGTGAGATCCCAGAGGGAAACGCGCATCAGGATCGGGCCGTTGGTGAGGGCATCGTTCCGGTAGCCCTTGTCAAACGAAACGAAGACCGAGGTGAGTTTGTTGGCGGTGAGGCCGGGATTGGCCGTGCTGAGATCTTGTTGGATGTAGCCGCCGCCGGTGGCGCGGAAGTTCGCGGAAACATCCGTACGGTTAGGCAGTGTCGATCCATAGTTGCCGGTGGTTCCGACCAGCGAACTCGTCCACCCAGCGGGCGCGGTTGACGCGTCGGAGTCGTAAGCGTTCGAGTTGAAGTTTCCGTTGGTGAGTGCCAGTGAGATCGGCGGCGACCCGACGGAAGCGACCTGTGCGAGCACTGGGATGGTTTTCGTGCTGTCGTAGTAGGCGTTGGTGGAGATCTTCAACAGGGCGCCGAACTGTCCGGTCACAAGTCCCGGGTTGAATGACACGACGATGTTGTCCGTCGATCCCGGGGCGATCGATGCGGGAGCCGAGGTGATGGAAAACGACGGATCCGATCCCAGCAGTTCCGCGGTCACGGTTAGATCTTCGAACGCGCCGGTGTTGGTCACCGGGACGTTGACCGTCGTGACTCCTGGATTTGAAGCGAGTGATCCAAAGTCCACCTTGTTTGATGCGAGGGAGATTGCCGGGTCACTGACCTTGCCGGTGAGGTTGATCGTTTGGCTCGGGTTCGCTGAATCATTGCTGGCGATGGTGAGGTTCGCGGCGTAGGGCCCGCCGGAAACCGGAGTGAATGTGAGATTGATGGCGCCGCTCGCGCCAGGGGCCACGGGTGAGGTGAAACTGTTCACCGTGAAATAGGCGGCGTCCGTTCCTCCCGGTGTGACCGAACTGATCGTCAGCGGTAGTGTGGCTCCCGCATTGGAAAAGGGAACGTTCACAATCACGGCGCTGCCATTGCTGGTGATCTCCGGCGGGGTGCTGATGGTGAGAACCGGGTCGGGCGCGGCGGCGAGGACGGTCAAGGTGGTCGAACTGCCGCTGACGGAAGCCGAGATGGTTCCTCCGATCGCGGTCACGGGTATGGCACCGCTGTTCAGGACGCCGGCCGTCGTGGTAACTTGGCTGGAGAAAAGCCCGGTCGTTGCATTCCAGGTGCCGACCGACGTGAAGGTGCTACCCACGCCGTCGAGAATGATGGATGAGCCGGTCTTTTCCTGGAAGCACCCTGCGGTGGTTCCGGTGAGTTTGACTGTCGAGCCGTTGCTGATTTTGAGAACACCGGCTTCCGAGGCGTTGTTCTGGCCCAGGCGCAGGTTGAACACGCCGGTCCGATCGATGTTCAAGGTGCCACCACCGTTCACGATGAATGTGGCGGTCGAGTCATTGGGCGTTGCGGTGGAACCGATGAAGAATCGCCCCCCGGTGACAGTGACTCCCGGACTGATCGTCCAAGTGGCGGTGGTGCCTCCCACGGCTCCTTCGAGGAAATACTGGGTCGCGGAGCCGACATTGGTATCCGCGGTGTAGGAGGCCGTTACCAGCGGAACCGCATGTGCCAACTGGCCGCAAGCCGCGAGAATCATTAGGACAGTCAGTGAGTTTTTCATGGTTCTGGTAATTGGATGGTTCTCATCAACGTTCGTTGAGCATGCAGGATTG
>DAISZP010000043.1:0-17719 GCA_036824745.1 Luteolibacter sp. | reverse complement strand
CCAGGGCAGTTTTTCGGCCAGATCGTCGTGGCCGAGGCGGCCGAGCACCTCGCCAAAAGCCTCCATCACAAACTCCAGTTCGGACTCAAGAAGCTGGAAGCCGTCGTTGAGCAAGGGTTTCTCGTGGGAATGAGTCGTTTCGGTCATGGGCCTGCGCGCGAAAGCAGGACAAGTGCCGACACTTCGCGCAAGCAGGATCCGCCGGACAAATTCACGGAATCGATCACACCCATCGGCCGGATTCATCACAACCCGCTCCGCAGGGCTTGCCTAGCCCCCCGAATTGTGACCCGATCACGCTTGTCGGCTCATGAGCGCATCCCCTTCCCCATTCATCCCCGAAGTCTGTCCCGAGCTCGGTCTTGAGATTCCGGTCTCACAAATCGACAAGGAACTCCGCAAGCTCTGGGAGCAGGACGAGGCGCGCACCAACGCGTCGCTGATGAACCTCGTCGTCTATTCGGAGAAACACGGCGCATTGCTGGAAAACTCCGCCATCATCCGCGAACTGACGCGCGAGCACGCCTGCCGCGCCATTCTCGTGGAGATCGACAAGGACGACGCCATTCCCTCGATCCGCGCGTGGGTGACCGCGCACTGCCACCTCGCCCACGGTTTGAAATCCGTGTGCTGCGAACAGATCGCGCTGTTCCTAACAGGTCGCGTCACCGGCCGCTTCCGCAACACCGTGTTCGCCCACCTCAACTCGGACCTTCCGCTCGTGTTCTGGTGGCAGGGTGAGCTTTCCGACATCCTCACGGAACGCCTCGTCAGCGTGGTGGACCGCCTCATCGTGGACAGTTCCTCGTGGAAAAACCCGGCGGCCTCGTTCCGGATGATCGAGGAAACCGCGCGCAACAATCCCGACCTCATCCTGCAGGACCACGCGTGGACGCGCACCTGGCAATTCCGCCTCGGCGTGGCCAGCATCTTCGATGACACCGCGGCGCAACGCGCGCTTCCGGAACTGGACACCGTGGAGATCCGCTATCATCCCGCGCACCGGAACTCCGCGCTGCAGCTTCTCGCCTGGCTTTCGATCCAGGCCGGCTGGAGCAAGCGCGGCACTGGCGGAAGGTTCGCCTTCGCCACATCTAACGGAAATCCGCTATCCATCGTGTTGGAGGAAGATTCTTCAGGTCCCGCATTGTCCTCGCTCGTCCTGCGCGCCGGCAACCGCTGCGCGCGCGTCTCCCAGAACCCGGGCGCGCCGTTCGTCGAACGCAAGGTCGAGGCGCCGGGATACAGCGCTTCGTCCATCTCCCCCGCCGACCCGTCCGAACCCGAACAGCTCGTCGCCCTGCAACTCGCCCGCGGCGGCAAAAACTCGTTGTTCGCCAAAATCCTCCCGCGTTTCCGCGAGATGCTGGAAGGCTGAGCGCTTCGTTTCAAAACCAGGCTTCCCCGGCAGGTCGAATTTCCCCAGCATCCGCCCGCGATGCCCGAGCCGCTGCTTTACGAATCCCACTGCCACACGCCGCTTTGCAAACACGCCTACGGCGAGCCGGATGAATACGCCGCCGTGGCGTTGGAGCGCGGGCTCAAGGGCATCACCTTCACCTGCCACTGCCCGCTGCCTGACGGATTCTCTGCTTCCGTCCGCATGGCTCCGGAACAGTTCGACGACTACGTGGCGATGATTTACGCCACGCGCGACAAGTTCGCGGGGAAACTCGACGTGCGGCTCGGATTGGAGAGCGACTACTATCCCGGCGTGGAGCCTTGGTTGGAAAACCTCCATGCCCGCGCTCCGCTCAGCCACGTGCTCGGATCGATCCACTATCAGGTCCGCGACTACCGGAATCTCTTCTACACCGGCGACGTGTTTTCCTATCAGGAACTCTACTTCGACCACCTCGCGATGTCCGCGGAAAGCGGCCTCTTCGACACGCTCGCCCATCCGGATCTCATCAAGAACGAGTCCCCCGCGGATTGGGACTTCGAGCGCCTGCGTCCCGTGATCGCACGCGCGCTCGACCGCATTGCCGCCACCGGCGTGGCGATGGAACTCAACACCAGCGGCGTCGAAAAGGCCCTGCCGGAAATGAACCCCTCGCCCGCCATGCTCACGATGATGCGCGAGCGCGGCATACCGGTCGTCATCGGCGCGGACGCGCATTTCGCGAGGCGCGTGGGCGACGGCTATCTCACCGCGCTCGATCTACTTGAGAACGCGGGTTATTCTGAGGTGAGTTTCTTCCTCGACCGCCAGAGAAGAAACCTGGCCATCTCTGAAGCGCGGAGATCGTTGATTCGCTGACCTCAACGTCGGAAGGAAGCATTCAATCGGCGTAGCCGAAGGCGCGGCAATAGGGCGCGAGTTTTTCCTGAAGCGGCTCCAGGGCGGCGGCGTGGCGCTGCCAGCGGCCGACGGCCCCCTGATAGACCGGGCGGGTGACGTCGTGGTAGGTGGGGGCGTAGAGGAATTTCTTGCGGGCGTTCTCGTGGAAGGCGGCTTGCGTGGGGTGCCATGAGAGGCCGAGGAACTCGGTGACCCGGCGGCCCTCGTTTTCCAATCCTGCGACGGTATCCTCGTAGCGGGTCTCAATCCACTCGAAGCCGCCGAGGTCCCGGATGCGGAGCCAGGTGTCCATGAGGTCGGCGTAGTGTTTCACGGTGCGCTCCAGGCTTAGGAAGTTCACGTTGGTGGAATTCAACATGATGTTCTGGAAGAAACAACTGATGACGACATCACGAGGATCGCGCAAGGCGATGATGACCTTGAGGGCAGGGAAGACGCGCAGCCAGAGATCGAGCGACATGGTGGGCGAGGGATTCTTGTCGAGCAGCACGTCCGCGGTGACGGGGTCTGCGGTTTCGCGCAGCAAGCTTTTCACATAGCGGCGGCGCGTTTCCGCGAGATCGGTTGTGGCTTGGACTCGGCTTGCGATTTCCTGCTGGAACGCGGGCGGCTCGTCGAAGGCGAGGATGCCGGGATGCGCGCCGAGGATCTGTTCCATGAGGGTGGTGCCGCTGCGCGGATGGCCGCCGAGAAAGGCGATGCGATGGCCGCCTGGCATGGCGGAGGATGCTTTCTTCCAACCGTCGATGGTTTCGCGGGTAAGTGTGGAAAGCGTCTCGCGGCGTGCGCGGTCCGCCTCGTCATAGGCGCGCTCGAGCACGCCGGTATCGGTGATGGTGCGCACTTCCGCCTTGGCCTCCAGCAGCCAGCGCATCGCGTCATCGCAGCGGCCGAGCTGATCGAGCACGACACCGAGCAGGTGGCGTGCGGCGTATTTCACGTAGGGGTATCGCGGGCCGTCTTCGATCAAACGGCGCAGTTCGTGGGCTGCGGCCTCGTCGTCTTTGCGGCGGTGAAGGAGAAAGGCGTGGAAATAGCGGGCCTGGTCGTCGCCGGGAAATCGGGCGAGGCAGGCCTCGACGCACTCCATCGCCTCATCGAGGCGGCGTTGTTTCTCGAACCAGACGGCGAGGTTGATGCGGGCGTCCACCGAGCCGGGGTCCGCGGCAAGCGCGCCTTCAAAACAGGCCCGGGCGTCGTCAAGCTGGCGGAGGCTCTGGTATTGCTGGCCGATCATTCCTAACAACGCCGCGTTACCCGGAGCGAGCTCCCGCGCACGGCGGTAAGCCTGGTTCGCGAGCGGAAAATCCAAGGTGCCGGACGCGGCGTTTCCGAGCTCAAACCACAGCTCGGCAATGGCCGGGTGGCGGCGCGCGAGATCCCGATAGGCGGAAAGCGCGGGAAGGTAATCCGCGGCGAGCAACTGCTGCTGGGCGCGCTGCCACTTCGCGACATCCCGCGGGTTTTTCCTCAGCCGTTCCATCGGTCCGCTCATCGGCTCCAACTAAGTACAAGGCATTGGAAAAACCAGCCTCAAATTCTCCAACTACCTGAGACAAATCACCCGCCGCGGGACGGACCTGCGGCGGGTGACGTGAGCGGGATGGCGTCAGGGGATCAAGGGCCGGTCACCTTGAGGCGGGTGAAGACCTTGGTGTTTCCTGTGGGCACCGTGTATTCCAACGGGCTGCCGTTGTTCAGATTCGGATCGCTGATGAGGACATCGGTCCAGGTGGCTAGATCCGTTGATTTCTGCACGACGTAATCGGTGCCGTAAGTGCCGGTGTAGGATGCCCCTCTGGGCCATGAAACCTTGCCGGAAACCACACCGGGATTCGCCGTGAAGGTGGAACCCGTGAGACCCATGAAGTATTCGACGCCGTTTGGCACGCCATCTCCATCGTGATCCTGCGAAACGGTCTGCCCGGGAGCGTTCGCCGCGGCCCACGAGCTGAAGTCCGCCGAGGTGAGCACGGTGAGCACACCGGTGCCGGAGAAGTGCGTGTTGTCGATGTGGGTCGCGCCGGATCCGGTGGCGCCCCATGTGCCGGCCGACTGCTGGGCCGCGCCGAAAAACAGGGTGTTCACGGTTTCCGTGCCGGAGACTTCCACTTTGCCCGCGCCGATGACGAGCTTGTTGGTATCCGGAATGGAGGATCCATTCACGGCCAGCGTGCCATCGTTGACGGTGGTGGTTCCGGTGTAGGTGTTGACGGCTGATAGAACCATCCTGCCCGCGCCGGTCTTGGTGATGGATCCGCTGTTGCTGACCACTCCGGAGACCACAAGGTCCGCGGCGGCTGCGCCATCATTCACCACGATGTTCACGGAATTCACCAGATTCAGCGGTGAGCCGATGGTGGAACTCGTGGCGGCGGCGTTGATGGTGTAAACGGAGCCCGACAAAGTCCGTATGCCGTCATTTCCCGGAACGCCGGTGGTGGTGCCGGCCGTCATCGTGAGCGTGCGCATGTATTGCTCGTGATTGAGGAGCCAGTTGCCGCCGTTGATCGTGACCATCGGCACATCACCACCGCCGCCCACCGAGCTCCCGAGAGAGTGGAAACCCGGAGTGTTGAGTGTGGCGCCGGAGTTGATGGTGATGAGTTTTCCGGAGGCGAACCCGGTGCTGAACGCACCACCGGATGCGATGAGTGTTCCGGCATTGACCGTGATGTCACAGGTGTTTCCCGCGGCGCTCATGGTCAGTGTGCCGGCCCCGTTTTTGACAAGTGTGCCGCCACCGCCGGTCACGGTGCGGGAGAGGGTGATCGCATCCGAGCGATCGAAGGCGAGCGTGGCATTGCTGAGCGAAATGCCGCCGCTGCCGCCGAGCGTTCCCGTGGTGCCGCCAGTGCCCGCCGTCACCGTGCCACCGGTGATGGTGACCGCGCCGGTGTAGGTGTTCTCCGTGGCCAAGGTGACCGAGCCGGTGCCGATCTTGTAAAACTGACCGAAACCCGCAATCGAACCGCTTCCACTGACGGTGTAGTTCGTGGACGAGTTTTCAAAGCTGATCTCAGCCGGACTAACGGTCGTGTTGAGGGTAATGTTCGTGTTGGAGGCGGTGTCATCGAAGGTGGCGTAGTTTCCATCGGTGTAGGTGGTCGCCGGTCCGCCTTCGGTCCAGTTTGCCGTGGTGTTTATGTCCCATGTTCCCGATGCGGAGCCGGTCCACAACGAGGAGCCGACCACCACACCGGTGACGTCCAGATAGATCGACTTGGTCGGCCCGGCGGTGTCATCCACCAGCGTGGCGGTGATGCCTGCCGGCAGGACGGGATCGAGGACCACACTGTAAACGGAGACCGTGCTGCCCGAGTAGCTGATCAACGGATAGTGGCCGACGGCGGGAATCACGCTGCCAATCTTGATGGTTACCGGGCTGTCGAGGAACAGCGTGGTGGCGCTGACCGGCGCCACGGTCGTGCTGGTGAGTCCATTGATCGTGATGTGGTTCATTCCGGCCGGATTCTCGAAGTCGGTGCCGAAACTCATCGTTCCGTTGGTTGAAAGCGCCGGCGTGGAGCCACTGGCCGAGATCTTCAGAGTCGTGTCATCCTTGAACCAGATGTCGGCGGTGTTGGTCACTTTGCCGGTCACTTCCAGCGTTCCCGCGTTGACGGTGGTGGACGTTCCGGAGATCTGGCCGGATACGACAAGGGTGCCGCTGTTGATGACCGTCGATCCACCGGCCTGGCCGGATACGATGAGCTTGCCTCCATTGACGGTGGTGCCACCACCGTATGTATTGGCGGCGGAGAGCCTCATGGTTCCGGGGCCGGCCTTGACCACGCCGCCGCCACCGGAAACGACGGCTGGGATGTCCAGGTCGATCCCGCTAGGAGTCGTCCCGGCGGCCGTGGTGAAGGTGAATGCGGTCTGGCCGCTGTCCGTCCGGAACAGGATGCCACCCGCCGGATTGACCACGCTGGTGGTGCTGCTGGCGAGCGAGGTGATGAATGAATTGAATCCGCCCGAGCTGCCCATATCGAGGCGCGAGCTGCCGGTGCCGATGAGGCCGCCGGTTAGATTGTAGCCGATGCCGAACGCTCCGTTCGGCTGGCACGTCGCGCCGTCGATGTTGATGGTGACTCCCGTCGCATTGTTGTTTCCATACCAGCCGAACGCATTGTTCGGGCAGGTCAGCGAAGTTCCCGGCATCAGGTTGATGACGGAGGTGTTGAGCAACCACTGGTACCAGTACCCGGGGATGTCACCGGTCACGGGGAACGCCAAAGTGCCTTGCTGCACGGTGATGGGTCCGCTGTAGGAACCCCTGTTGATGATCGAGAGCGTGCCAGCTCCGGTTTTGGTCAAACCGGCGCTGCCCGCCAACGGCGCGCTGAAGGTCGCGTTGCTGTTCGTGTTGATCTGCGGCGTTCCGGTCAGCGTGAGGGTCTTGTTGGTCGTCGTCGCCACCGTGTAGTTCACGTTGCTGAAGGTCATGCCGCTGGTGGTCACATCGCTGGCGAGCGTCACCGTGGCTGAGCCTGATCCACCCGCGCCGAAGGAGGCGAAGTTCAGATCACTCCATGGCACGTTGGCAGAACCGTTCCACCAGTTGGCCGTGGTCGCATCCCATGTTCCGGAGCCGTCCTGGGCACCGGAGGTCCCGGCATCCGCATCCCATGTGATGGTGGCGGGAACAGTAACTGTCACCGCGGCCGCATTGCTCGTGCCCGAGCCTTTTGCATTGGTGACCACCACATCGTAGTTTCCGGAATCCCCCGTCGAGGCGCCGCTCTTCGTGTAGGTGGCCGAGGTGGCTCCGGAAATCGGATTTCCATTCAACCTCCATTGATAGGTCATCGGCGGAAGCCCCGCCACCCCTGCACTCAGAGAAATGGTGCCACCGGAGGCAATGGTCGCCGCTGAAGGATCACGCATCACGACCGGTTTGTCGGTGATGATGAATCCGGCGAGGGTCGAACGCTTGCCGGCGGTCTTCGGCTGCGGGACGATATTGATGGTGTCGCTCGTGAACACAGCGCTGGGTGAACTGATTCCCACGGTTCCTCCGGACACGTACCCGTCGCTTGCGGGATTGGTCACATAGTAAGTCGAGTAGGTCAGCGTGCTCGTGGTGACTCCATCGGATACATCCACATCGTTGAACGTGGGGCTGCCACCGCCACCGGTGATCGTGGCCACCACGTAACCACCGGGAAATTTCGCCGCCAAGCCGGCGACCGCCACCGACGGGTGACTGCCATTGGAGTTTCCATCATCCAGATACCCCCAAGTGACCTCGTTGTTGCCGGGGGCGACGGTTTGTGGATTCCAACCCGTAACCTGTTCTCCTATGCCGGATTGCCATGCGTTCGGCGCGGTGATGTCCGCCGTCAGCGTGCCGCCAAGGGGAAACCCGGTCATGCTGATTCCTGACTGGCAGTCCAGCGGGTCCGTGTTCGTCCATTCGGACGCCTGGACGCCGAAGGCCTTGGCTGTGACCGGAAATCCGGTGGTCTGATAGCCGGCACCGTATCCGACCGTCTGCGGAGACGCACCGGAATCGTAGTACCATGCCTGGATGTTCAGCCCCACCGTGCTGCCCGCCTCCGCGGCCCCCAGCATGAGGGCGGCGGCCGGCACGGCAAGCATGGTGCGGCCAAAGAATGATGTGGTTGGTTTTTTCATGTTGTTTCGTCTGTTAGATCGAAGGATCCCCCGGGTTTCCCGACGATGGCAGTGATCGTCTTGACGATGAACGGACGCATTCGATGGCCGACCTTGTTTCACCGGGTGAGGGAAAACCGAGCGCAAGCAACAGAAGCCGATACCATGCCAGAATCATCGCAGTACAATAACGCTGCCATGAATCAAATCGCGGGAGCTTGCGTCAAGGCGTTTGATTTCTCGAATCTGCATCAAAAGTAATTCAGAGCAATGGTCACATGTCCGCATCCGCCGCGCATGGAGGCGGGTTTTGGAAATTGATACGGAACACCGCGCGGCTCAATGTGAGCGGCATGCCGGAGCGCTCCATGAAGCCGAATCACAGCCCCGTCCTTGGCGCGACCAAGGTTCTTGGAAAGTCGGAACAAGCCGAATCCGCGTTGCGCAGGGCGATTCAAAGCGGCCGTTGGAAGGAAAAACTCCCGGGCAGCAGGGAACTCGCGGGACATCTTGGAATCAGCGGCGGGACTCTCGGGAAAGTGCTCAAGAGGATCGAAGCGGCGGGAATGATCCGGAGCTCCGGTCCGAAAGCGAGGTATCGGATTCTGGATTGCCCGGTATCGGGGCCGGATCATCCACAGGACATCCGCACACTCATGGTCCTCATCCCGAAGGAAGTGGGAAAAGGCGCGTCGGGAGCCCATTGGCAACTCGTCGCCCGCCTCTCGGAATTGCTGGCGCCCAAAGGCTGGCGGGTGAGGTCCCACACGGCGAAGATCGCCGGCGAGGTCGCGAGGACGAAGCCATGGGACCGTCTGCTGGCCATCGAAAATCCGGATGCCGTGGTCGCCATTCTCGGCAATCGGAAGCTCGCCGGCTGGGCGAAGAACCGCCATCTGCGGATGATCTTCTGCGGCGGCTCCGCCACCGGTTTCGATATTCCCATCGTCGGCGTCTCCACGACGGCGATGTTAGAGCGCGCGTTGCAGGAACTCATCGGCCGCGGCCATGAGCGCATCACGTTTCCCCTCTGCGGGCGGAGCCAGGATTTCCTCCGCAACGTGGTCCGAAGGTTCAAGCACATCGCCTTGGATCGCGGCATCCGTTTCCGCCAAAGCCTGAACCTGCCGACCTCCCCCGGCCGGACTCCACGCGATTTGCAGCGGATCTATCAGCGCATCGAATCGACGTTCCATCCCACCGCATGGATCTGCCTCGATTGGGCGGAGTTCCTCTGGGTGAAACGCCAGATCGAATCCGTGGGCCGCCGGATTCCGGATGACGTCTCGTTGGTCTGCCTCTCATCGGACGACGCCATCGGCTGGATCGAGCCCGCGCCGAGCCACTTCGAGCATCCGCTCGAAGGTATTGCCCGCGCGATTGCCAAATGGGTGAAAAATCCTGATGCCACCAGCGTGATGGAGTTGAACGCAACGTGGGTGCCGGGAAGGACCCTGGGGCCCGCGAAATAGAAGCCCGGCCGTGTTTGCAGACCTCATCGTGTGACCGTGGCCGTTCCGTTCACGGCCCCACCAGCGGCCTAACAGGAATCCCCTTGCCGGCGAAATGTTGTTTCGCCTCGGCGATGGTGTGTTTCTTGAAGTGAAAGATGGAGGCTGCCAGAACGGCGTCGGCCTTGCCCTTGTCGAGCACGTCCACCATGTGATCGAGGTTGCCCGCGCCGCCGCTGGCGATGACGGGAATGCCGACGGCGGAGGAAACGGCGGCGGTGAGCTCGATGTCGTATCCGGCCTGGGTGCCATCCGCGTCCATGCTGGTGAGGAGGATTTCGCCCGCACCGCGGTTCCAGACTTCCCTCGCCCACTCGACGGCATCGATGCCCACGGGCTTGCGGCCGCCGTGCGTGTAAACGCCCCATTTGTTAGGGCCTTCGCGCTTCGCGTCGATAGCGACGACGATGCACTGGCTGCCGAAGGCTTTCGCGCCCTCATCAACGAGGCCGGGATTGCTCACGGCGGAGGTGTTCACGCCCACCTTGTCCGCTCCGGCAAGCAGCATGTCGCGCATGTTTTCGACGGAACGGATTCCTCCACCGACTGTTAGAGGGATGAAACAGTGCTGGGCGGTGCGGCGGACGACATCGACCATGGTCTTCCTGTTGTCCGATGAGGCGGTGATGTCGAGAAAGACGAGTTCGTCGGCCTGTTGCGCGTTGTAGGCCATGGCGCACTCCACCGGATCACCGGCGTCGATGAGGTCCACGAAGTTGACGCCTTTGACCACGCGGCCGTCGGTCACGTCGAGGCAGGGAATGATGCGTTTCGCGAGCACGCGGGCAGCAAAGCGTCAAATCGGGGCGACGCCAATCATTTCAAGGTCTTTTTGGCGTCCTGCACCGCCTTCTTGAAATCGGCGGTGGCCTTCTTGTCGCTCTGGAGTTCCTTGCGGCCGGCCTCAGCGACGACTTTGCTCATGCCCGGATCGAAGACGACGAAGGTGACATACGCCCCCGTGACGAAGGGCTTCTTGAGGCGCTCCTTGAGCGCGGAAGGAAACGCGGCGGAGTCCTGCTGGCGGATGGTTTCCGCGCGGGCGAAGACTTTCACGACTCCCGAACCCACGGCCTTTTCGCCGTTTTCGAGCGCGGCGGCGCAGTTCGGGCAGGCGTCGTCCATGCCTTTCACAACGAGCACGACGAGTTTCTTGTCCGCGGTGGCCTTGGTTTGGGCATCCTTCAACTCGGAGATCGGCATGAATCCCCGCGGAGCGTCGTCTTTGGCGGCGGCAGGAAACGTGGCAAGAAGAAGGGCGGAAACGAGAGCGGGAATTGGATTTTTCATGGCTATGGGGGTTTACGCTTCGTGCGTTGCCCGAATTGCAACCCGTTCCTCCATTCTTGGCGCTTGGAGTTTCCAGCCGGGGCGGCTTTCCTGTGCGCGTGGAATTGATCCGGATCCGCGGCGCGAGACAGCACAACCTGAGGGACATCGACGTCGATATCCCAAGGGGAAAACTCGTCGTCATCACCGGGCCGAGCGGGTCCGGCAAGTCGTCGCTCGCGTTTCACACGCTGTATGCCGAGGGTCAGCGGAGGTATGTCGAATCGCTTTCAGTTTACGCCCGGCAGTTTCTCGATCAGTTGGAGAAACCGGATGTCGATTCCATCGAAGGTCTCAGCCCGGCGATTGCGATCGAACAACGGAGCGGCGGCCTCAATCCGCGCTCCACCGTAGCCACGGCCACCGAGATTCACGACTATCTGCGCGTGCTATGGGCCGCGGCGGGAGTGCCACATGATCCGGAGACGGGTGAGAAGCTCCAGCGCATGAGCGCGGCGGACATCGTCAACGAGCTGTCATCACTGCCAGAGGGCAGCAAGGTGATGTTGCTGGCACCGGTGCCGGACGAGGAGATCACGGAACCCGCTAGATTGCTAGAAGACCTGCGCCGCCAAGGATACATCCGCATCCGTCTGGATGGCGGGTTGTTGGAGATCGAGGAAGCCGGAAAAGCCTGGCCGGATTCCAAACCCAGCGTTGAGATCGTGGTAGACCGCTTCGTGGTGAGGCCGGGCATCGAATCGCGCATGGCGGACTCGGTGGAGACCGCGCTGCGGCTCTGCGGTGCCGAATCGCGTGCGGCGGTGCAGGAGCCGGAGGCGGACGCGTGGCGCGACATCGTTTTCCAGACTTCCTATCGGAATCCGCGCACCGGATTCATGGTGGGCGAGCTTTCCCCGAAACACTTTTCGTTCAACTCGCACCTCGGAGCCTGCGCAGCCTGCGAGGGGCTCGGCACCGAGATGTTCTGCGACCCGCTGTTGCTGGTCGATGACCCGGCCAAACCGCTGTTAGACGGAGCGATCCGCGGCTGGTGGCCTGAGAAATCCTCACGCGCCGGGCAGTTTCTCAACGAGACGCGCTCGCTGCTGGCGATGTTCGGCTTGCCAGAGAGCGCCACTCCCGCGGATCTTTCAGACGCGGCGAAGAGCCTCCTGTTCCATGGCGGCGAGCTCGACACCGGCTGGAAAACCGGACGCGAGAAGAAACCGCAGACCAAAGTCTTCGAAGGTCTGGCGAACGAGGCGTTTCGGAGGTATCAGGAGGCGAAATCCGAACTCACCCGCCGGAAATTGTCGCGGGTGATGGCGCACCGCCCCTGCAATGTGTGCCATGGGAAACGTCTGCGTCCCGAGTGGCTCGCGGTGAAGATCGAAGGCGCGGATTCCCGCTGGCTCGGCATCCAGGATTTCTGCGCGCTCGGGATTTCCGAAGCGAACGACTGGCTTGATGGAGTCCATCTGGATGAGTCGAAAGCCGAAGTTTGCAAACGCATCGTCGGCGACGTGAAAACCCGCCTGTCGTTCCTCAAGGAAGTGGGGCTGGACTACCTCGCGCTGGACCGCGGCAGCGGCACGCTGTCAGGCGGCGAAGCCCAGCGCATCCGCCTCGCCACCCAGCTCGGAGCCGGGCTTTCCGGCGTGATCTACGTGCTGGATGAACCAAGCATCGGCCTTCACGCGTCCGACACGGCACGACTCATCGGCGCGTTGACCCGTTTGCGTGACATTGGAAATACGGTGGTCGTCGTAGAACACGATGAGGACATCATCCGCGCGGCGGATCACGTCATCGACCTCGGCCCCGGCGCGGGAAGCGCGGGCGGACTCGTGCTCGCCGCCGGTGCTCCGGGTGAAATCGAATCGCCCACCGGAGCTTGGCTGCGCGGGTCGGATCGCCCCGGAAAACGCAAGCCGCCGACGGACTTCGCCGCGGGGAATCTGGTCATCCTTGGAGCATCCGAGCACAACCTGAGGCATCTCGACGTTTCGATCCCGTTAGGCAGGCTGGTCTGTATCTGCGGACCCAGCGGCAGCGGAAAGTCGACACTTGCGGACGACGTTCTTCGCCGGGCACTGTCGCGGCATTTCCACGGATCTGGTGAATCACCGGGCGCGCACAAGGGAATTGAAGGTCTGGAGCTGATAGAAAAACTCGTCGTCGCCGACCAGTCACCGATCGGCCGCAGCCCGCGTTCGAATCCGGCGACGTTCACCGGCGCGTTTGATCTGATCCGAGACCTGTTTTCAAAAATCCCGCTGTCCAAGCAACGCGGATACAACGCGGGTCGATTCAGTTTCAATGCGGCGGGCGGGCGCTGCGAACGATGCCAGGGCAACGGACGACTGAAGATCGAAATGCACTTCCTGCCGGACGCGTGGGTCCCCTGCCCCGCCTGCGCGGGGAAACGTTTCAACCGAGAGACCTTGGAAGTGACTTACAAGGGCAAATCGATTTCCGACGTGCTCGACCTTCAGGTGAGCGAGGCGCTCGCATTCTTCCGGCCGATTCCGAAACTGCGCGCCATCCTCGGCGTGCTCGACGAACTCGGCCTCGGATACCTCAAGCTCGGCCAGGCGGCCAACACTCTATCAGGTGGCGAGGCGCAGCGGCTCAAGCTCGCGGTGGAGCTCGCCAGACCGCAAGCACCGCATACGCTCTACCTTTTTGATGAACCGACCACCGGCCTTCATTTCGGCGATGTGAGGCGTTTGTTGAACGCGTTCACCGCGCTTCGCGACGCAGGCCACAGCGTGCTGGTGGTGGAGCACCATCTTGATGTGATCGCATCCGCGGACTGGGTGATCGAACTCGGCCCGAAAGGCGGAAGCGGCGGAGGTTTGCTCGTCGCGGAAGGAACGCCGGAAGCGATCCGGAAAACGATCGGCTCGCCCACCGGCAAGGCGCTTTCCTCGCATGCGGCGCTTCAGGGGCCGGTTTGAATGCCGAGTTTCGCGCAGAAGGCGGTGACTTCCTCGTTCAACGTCTCCCGCGGCGCACCGCCTAACATAAATTCGGACTCCGCCGCGGCGGGCTCCACACCGCGGCGCAACGCGTCGAGAAAGGCGGCGATGGACTTCCCGCCGTCCTTCTGGATCAGGTAACAGGTGAGGATGCCGGCCGAGTTGTAATGATCGTAGGCGTTGAGTTTCCCAACGGCATCATCCCAATCCCGTTTCGTCATCGGCATCAACTGGCTGGGAGGGATCAAGGTGATTTCGCGGTCGTTCTTGTCCGCCCGCCATTTGAGAATGTAGTCCCGCAAGCCCGCGCTCGGATTTCTCAGCGAATAGTTTCCCTGGGAATAGGGAAGCGAGGCGATGAACTCGGCGATGCCCTCGTTCAACCACATGGGCAGCCGGCGGTGCCAGCGGCTCAGCAGTTGGTGGGTGACTTCGTGACGCAGGATGAACAGGTTCTTCGCGTAGTCCACGCGCAGTCCGGCGGCGGTTTGCTCGATGCCGAAATTCGGAAGCAGGAGGATCGTTCGATCCGAGCGCGCGTTGTAGTGGCCGCCGCTGCCGCCGATGCCACCGGCTTTGGCGTATCCTTCCGCGTCCCGGAACAGGTGAATCTGATAGAGTCCGCGCTCGTCCCCGGCGTGGAGGCCGATCGGCAGGGCGATCATGGCGGAACGTGTGGCCTCAAGCACACGGGTGATGTCCGCCGCGGCATAGGGAGGAAGTTTCAAATCCGAGCGAACAAGGAAATGCCGGCTGCGATATTCGAAATGGCCGCCCTGCGTCGCCTTGAACGCGGGTTCCGCAGCGGGTGCCTTCGCCTCGGCGGGCCATGGACCGAGCTTGGCGGGCAGCACCAAGGGCTTGATCCAATCCGCGCGCCACTTGCGGACGGCTTCGCGGCTTTCGTCCGTTAGATCATGAAATGGAATCACCGCGGGCGGCTTTCCGGAAACCGTGAAGGTCGCCCGCAAGCCGTCGGCCGCCACGAGTTCGGCATCAAAGGTTCTCCCATTGCGCATCGACCACGGATTCGCATGGCCGATCGCGGGCCAGCAAACCGCAGCTAACAAACAGAGAGCCTTCATGGATGAAACACGAAGGTCAGATACGCGGTGGCCGCCATTTCCTCGACCCGCATCCGCCGCGGGGTGTCGCGGCCGCTCCAGCTTTCGAGAAACAGCAACTCGCGCCGCGCGTCGTGATAGCCCGTTAGAACGGAAGCGTGCAAAGGATCGTCCTCTCCCGGCCACGAGGCGCGCTCGCCGGGGAGCGAGGGATCGGGCAGCGCGGCCCGCGGATCCCTGACAAACTCACGGGCGAAGCGCGTGTGCAGATCATTCCGTTCCGGGGAGAAACGCCGCCAGACGATCACAGGAAACCCCGCGGCGAGGGCGCGGCGGACGGTGTTTTCATCGAAGCGGTTGGCGCGCTCCAATCCAAATCCCGCTTCCGCCGCCACCGCCGGATAGAGCGAGAGGATCTTGCTCCCATCGGCGCTGCCGGTGTTCTGAAACGCTCCCGCCACCGCGAGTCCGTCCTCATCCAGATAGAGCCCGAAGTGGCGCGCAACCATCGCCAGCGAATTCAGTCCGCAATAGGGACGGTATCCCTGCGGCAGAGGCTGCAGCCCCGTGATGGAAACGGTTCCGTCCGCGGACGTGCAGACGAATTCCATGAGCCGTTGTGCCCGCGCCTTGACGGGAGTTTCTTCGATCTTCTCATCCAGCCAGGAATCCGGCGGTTCCGGGTTCTGATAGATCGTGGCGCGGATGAGCCGCCTGCCGTCCGCCCACAATCGCACGGTCCTGCCGTTGTTCTGATAGTCGGTGGTTTCCACCCGCAGCACACGCGAGCGGCCGATTTTCTCCACTTTGGGTTTCCCGTCACCGGCCAGCTTGGTTTTCAACGAATCGAGGGTGGATGCATACAGTCGGGAAAACCCGGCCTGCCGCTCCGCGGTCCTGCGCTGCATCTCCTCACGCTGCGCGCGGCGGTCGGATTTTTCCGCGGGCTTTTCGTCATAGTAGCCGAAGTAGGATCCGGCATCGGCGAAAGTCGCTTCGAGAAACTGCAGCCGCCCGTCGCGTTTTGCCGCGCGGAGCAGGACGACATCGCAGCCGAAGAGTTTCGGACGGGCAAGCAGGTGGGACATTTCCGCCGACGCCACATTTCCTTCGGGCTGCCAGTTTCCCGGGAGATTGGCCTGCCCATTCCAAACGGGTGCGGCCATCAGATCGCCTGTCAGGTCCCGGCCGTTGAGCGGCGAATCCGCGGCGGCCACCGGTCCGAAGACCGAGTTCGGGACCGCCCGCAACTCCATGGAGAGCAACGCCAGCAGGAATGCGGGAAGGATTTTCACGGTCGCCAACATGCCCCGGCAATCGGTGGAGTCCAGCGCTGAAACGCTTCCGCTCTTGCCCGCGGCGGGATTTTCCAGACAAGATGGGCCATGATGAAACTCGCCGCGGCTCTACTAACACCCATCGTCCTCACCCAATGCGCGCTCTGGAGACCCGGAAGGGCGGAAGGCATCGACGCGAACCCCTACTCCGTTCTCGAAAAGCAGGCAAAGGCCGAGAACCGCGACCCCAAACGCATCGCCGTGCCCGTGCTGCGCTCGCCGATGCTGGACAAACGTTGGGGAAAACCCTCCCTGCTCGTGGGTCCCAAGGGCGGATATCTGCTCCACTATCAGGATCCGTCCGACAAGAACCGCTTCCTCAACATCTACGGCACGGCGCAGAAATTCCTTCCGGCCGGCCCGCTGCCGCCGCCATACACCGATCTTGGAATCGATCCCAAAACCAAGACCTTCAATCCCCAGGAGGTGAACCAACTTTGGAAATTCACCAATATTTCCGGCTGGACCGTCCGCTATTACATCAGCGAGGGCGGCCAAGGAACCCACCCCGCCCAGTATTCCACCGAGACATTCCGCATGACCGCGCCCGACGGGCGCGAAGCCAGCTACATGCTCCGCGCCATGTCCAAATCACCCAAGAAGGGTTTGGAAGTGGAGGATCTTCTGCGCTCGGCGGCGTTTCCCAAATGACCTCAAACGCAAAACACCCGGCCTCACGAAGAGTGCCGGGTGTTTTGGAAAAACCGTAACTGGCGAGGATCTCAGCCGAGTTTCGGCTTGCCGGCGCGGCGCACGGCTCCGAAACGCTTCTGGAATTTGTCGATGCGGCCCTCGGTGTCGACGAACTGCTTCTGTCCGGTGAAGAACGGATGCGAGTCGGAGGTGATGCCGATCGAAATCAAGCTGTGCTCAACGCCGTCGATGACTTCCTTCTTGTCGGAACTCTTGGTCGAGCGGCTGATGAAACGGGCACCGGTGGTCATGTCCACGAACACGACCGGGTTGTACTTAGGATGAATGTCCTTTTTCATGGGAATCTGTAGAATACCGCCACGTTTCCGACGCGCCGGGGCGAGGAGACTGCCGGAAAACTCCCACCTGTCAAGCTGCCATCAAAGGACCGATGGAAAACTTTTTCCGGGAAAATTGATAATTAACACTTGCAAAATATTTTTCTCAGGGTGTCATCGAAGTCCGATTTTTTGAGTCGCTTTTGTCACGGAGGCGTGTATCGTGGCGGCGTTATGGCAATCACCACGAAACGTACCCGATTTTCACGCCGCCTTCCTGACCATGTCACTGATGAGCTCTGCAGTGTTCTTTCCGAGAAGAAAGTATTCGGTTTCAACGACCTGTTCGAGCGTGTGTTCGCGAACCTCAAGTTGCGCAACGCGGTAAGTGGCGGCGAGGAAATGCTCCGCCTGCGGGCCTATGAAAAGCTTCAAAACCTGGTGACCCGCGGTCTGGTCGAAAAGATCGGCAAGGAATACAAGGGAACTTCCCGCGTTCACGAAGCTTCCAGCGCTTACGCCGCCGCACAGGAAGCCGCCGCGCAGGACTGAGATTCCGCTTTCGATATTCTTCCCAAAACCCGCATCCGTCATGGATGCGGGTTTTTTTTCTACCCAAGCGGCGGGCAGATCCGTAAGACCTTGGCCGTCCGAAGCTCCAC
>DAISZP010000584.1:0-2723 GCA_036824745.1 Luteolibacter sp. | reverse complement strand
TACGACATCATCGGCGTACATTTTCCCTCCATAGGCATGCAGAGCGGCGGAGTGACCTTCGCGGGTCTCGCCACCGTAGGAGGCAGCAGGCACTGGCTGCAAGGGTCAACAAACTCCGGCGTGATCATCCACGAATTCGGCCACAACTACGGCCTCGGCCACGCGAGTTTCTGGGACACCAGCGACGGATCGGTGGTGGGCACCGGCGCGAGCGTCGAATACGGCGACATCTTCGACATCATGGGCGACGGTCCCGACCCCGAAGGTCACTTCCACATGCAGGGGAAACAGTATCTCAACTGGATCACCTCGTCACAATGGACCAACGCGAACACCGCGGGCTCCGGCACCTTCCGGATCTATCCGTTCGACAACTCCGCCACCACCTCCACACGGCGCGGCGTGCGGGTGAACAAAGCCTCAGGCGAGTATTACTGGATCGGTTACCGTCCCGGCATCACTGACGCGCCCTTGTTAAAATCCGGAGCCTATCTGCTTTGGCAGCGATCCGGCTACAACCGCTGCTGGCTGTTAGATACCACGCCCGTCTCATCGTCCGACCGCGATGACGCGGCCATCTCGATGGGACGCACCTACTCGGACACCACCGCCGGCGTCCATATCACACCGACGGCAAAGGGAGGCAGCGGCGCGGAGGCGTGGCTGGATGTGAACATACAACTCGGTAACTTTCCCGGAAACGTGGCACCCACCGCGAGCATCGGCGGACCCACCACCGCGAACGCAAGAAGCTCCGTGACATTCACCGCCACCGCGGCGGATGGAAATGGAGACACGCTTGCCTATTCGTGGGACTTCGGCGACGGCGCGGTTTCCACCAATACCAACAGCGTCAACCACTCATGGATGATCGGCGGCACATACAACATCAGCCTCACCGTGACGGACATGAAGGGCGGCACCATCACCGCCAACAAATCCGTGACGGTTACCGATCCACTCTCAACATGGACGCAACGGACCTCCGGCACCACCGCGCATCTGAAGGACATCGTTTACGGCGGCGGAAAACTGTTAGCCGTTGGCAGCGCCAAGGGCACCTGGTGCAGCTCCACCAACGGAACGTCATGGAACACCGGCACCATCTGGGTCAGCGGAAACACGGCATACAACATGACCGCGGAAAGCATCATCCACGATGGCGGCCAGTTCGTCGTCGCCGGATATGACTACGATTTCGGAATCGATGGCTGGATCGGAGTGATCTACACGTCGCCGAACGGCACCACTTGGACGAGGCGGCATAACACGGCGGCCGGAGAGCTCAACGACATCGCCCACGGCGGCGGCGTGTATGTGGCGGTCGGCGACAACGGCACCATCTGGCGTTCCACGAACAGCGCGGTCACCTGGTCACCGATCTCGTCAGGACTCACCCAGCACCTCCGCGGGGTGGCTTGGGACGGCAGCAAGTTCGTCGCCGTGGGTTCGTTCGGCAACGGGAGCAGCGGCGTGGTGCTGACCTCCACTGACGGAAGCACATGGACGGACAAATCGACCGGAGCAGGACTCGCGAGTTGGCACGGTTTCTATCAGGCGGATTTTTGCAACGACCGCATTCTCGCCAGCGGATGGTATACGAGGATCCGCCGCTCCACCGATCACGGGAACACCTTTGTCACCAACGATTCTGTGAATTGGGATATCAGTGCGTTTTCCTACGGCAACGGAGTCTATCTGGCATCCGGCGTGAATCTCGACGACGCGGACGCGGACGCCAACCTGCTCTCCACCGACGGGGAAAACTGGACCCCGCTTACCACCGCCGACCAGGATGACCGCAATGGCGCGGTGTTTTTCAACAACACCTTCATCACCGTGGGTGACAATGGAGCGATCTGGCAGTCCGACGCGTTCACCGCACCGGTCCAGGGTGGATACGCGGCTTGGGTGGCTGTGGAGTTTCCCGGCTCCCCTCCCCTATCAGGCGCGGATGACGACTTCGACGGCGACGGCGTGCCGAACCTCGGCGAATACGCCACCGGCACCGATCCCAAGGACCCGCTGGATCATGCGAACCTCGCCGGTGCCATCAGCGGCGATCATTTCACCCTTACCGTGCCCAAAGCGGCGGGTGTGACCGATGTGGATTTCCTCGTCGAATACTCCAGCACCCTGCAATCCTGGTCTCCAGTCGGAACCACCGTGGTCGAGGACAGCGCGACCCAGCTCGTCGTTCGCATCACCGCCACCGTCAGTAGCGGAGTGCCGCCGAAGGGTTTCCTGAGAGTCAGATTCACAAATGGAAACTGACGGGAATTTCCCCGAAGCCCCGAGCTTGTGTTTCCGGGCATGACCCTGCATCTTCCGTGGATTCACCCATGACACGCCCTCCCTTCTACGTCATCGGCCACAAGAATCCGGACACAGACGCGATTTGCTCCGCCATCGGCTATGCGGCCCTGCTCAGGGCGGTCGGTGAGGAACCGAACGCGGTGGCCGCCCGCTGCGGCGAGATTTCCCAACGGACGAAATGGGTGCTCGAACGCGCCGGGCTGGAAGTGCCCGTACTCGTCACCGACGTGCGGACGAATTCCGGCATGATCTGCCACAAGAAGGTCATCAAGGTTTCCGTGTCCGATACGTTTCTCACCGCTTACCGCCGCATGCTCGAAGCGCAGATCCGCTGCGTGCCGGTGGAGGACGAGGAGGGAAACTTGGTGGGCATCCTTCGTTACTTTGATCTCCTGCGCCTCTTGCTT
>DAISZP010000042.1:0-18017 GCA_036824745.1 Luteolibacter sp. | reverse complement strand
TCAAAAAAACCTGAAAAAAGATGAGGAAATGGGTTGACGTGTGGGGGATCGGGAGAATAGCTTCGCGGGCCGCCACGAGCGAGGGCGGCCGAGAGACGAGAGTCGATCGGGGAGGAGTCCCGGGGTTAGTTCCCTGAAGCTCCCGACTGATCGGCTTTTTAGTCCCCTCGAATGAAGGAGTTCTTTGACAGTGTGGCCCAGCACGGGACGTGCCAGAAGCGGTGGAAACACCGGGAACTGCGCGACGGTCCTGAGAAATGTTGGGAAGAGGATTGAAAAGATCGAATTGTGCGCTGCGCGCTTTGAAAGAGCGCGCGGTCCGGTGGATGAAGATCCACCAATGTCAATTT
Organism: Luteolibacter sp.; assembly: GCA_036824745.1. Taxonomy (GTDB): domain Bacteria; phylum Verrucomicrobiota; class Verrucomicrobiia; order Verrucomicrobiales; family Akkermansiaceae; genus Luteolibacter. Next base: position 17,667 of record DAISZP010000042.1, on the reverse strand, counting down.
GGAATATGAAACAGTCAGCAATGACTGGAATCATTTCCTCCGAATTTTTTACGGAGAGTTTGATTCTGGCTCAGAACGAACGCTGGCGGCGTGTTTAAGACATGCAAGTCGCACGGTGTCATTTTGGTAGCAATATTAAGATGGCACAGTGGCGCACGGGTGAGTAACACGTGAATGACATGCCCTTGAGTGGGGAATAGCCCAGGGAAACTTGGATTAATACCCCATGGTATCGCGAGATTAAAGGCGGCCGCAAGGCTGTCGCTCAAGGATTGGTTCGCGTTCTATCAGCTTGTTGGCGGGGTAACGGCCCACCAAGGCTACGACGGATACCTGGTCTGAGAGGACGATCAGGCACACTGGAACTGAGACACGGTCCAGACACCTACGGGTGGCAGCAGTCGAGAATAATTCACAATGGGGGCAACCCTGATGGTGCAACGCCGCGTGGAGGATGAAGGTCTTCGGATTGTAAACTCCTGTCATCCGGGAGTAAGACCTGGCGGTTAACAGCCGACAGGGTTGATAGTACCGGAAGAGGAAGGGACGGCTAACTTCGTGCCAGCAGCCGCGGTAATACGAAGGTCCCGAGCGTTGTTCGGAATCACTGGGCGTAAAGGGAGCGTAGGCGGCGTGGTAAGTCAGACGTGAAATCCCGGGGCTCAACCCCGGAACTGCGTCCGATACTGCCATGCTTTGAGGGTTGGAGAGGTAGCTGGAATTCTTGGTGTAGCAGTGAAATGCGTGGATATCAAGAGGAACACTCGTGGCGAAAGCGAGCTACTGGACAACACCTGACGCTGAGGCTCGAAGGCCAGGGGAGCGAAAGGGATTAGATACCCCTGTAGTCCTGGCAGTAAACGGTGCACGCTTGGTGTGAGGGGATTCGACCCCCCTCGTGCCGGAGCAAACGCGTTAAGCGTGCCGCCTGGGAAGTACGGTCGCAAGACTAAAACTCAAAGAAATTGACGGGGACCCGCACAAGCGGTGGAGTATGTGGCTTAATTCGATGCAACGCGAAGAACCTTACCTGGGCTTGACATGCATCTCTAAGCGCGTGAAAGCGCGTGACCCTTCGGGGGATTTGCACAGGTGCTGCATGGCCGTCGTCAGCTCGTGTCGTGAGATGTTGGGTTAAGTCCCGCAACGAGCGCAACCCTTGTGATTAGTTGCCAGCGGGTCATGCCGGGAACTCTAGTCAGACTGCCCAGATCAACTGGGAGGAAGGTGGGGACGACGTCAGGTCAGTATGGCCCTTACGCCCAGGGCTGCACACGTACTACAATGCCCAGTACAATGAGAACCGATGCCGCGAGGTGGAGGAAATCTGTAAAACTGGGCCCAGTTCGGATTGGAGGCTGCAACTCGCCTCCATGAAGTTGGAATCGCTAGTAATGGCGCATCATCTACGGCGCCGTGAATACGTTCCCGGGTCTTGTACACACCGCCCGTCACATCATGGAAGCCGGTTTCACCCGAAGTGCCTGTATCAACCGCAAGGAGACAGGGCCCTAAGGTGTGGCTGGTAACTGGGATGAAGTCGTAACAAGGTAGCCGTAGGGGAACCTGCGGCTGGATCACCTCCTTTCTACGGAGAAATCCACACACCATTCTCATGGTCCCTGTGGAAGGTCGAGTCCCGGCCCCGGCGATGAGAATCACCGGAAGACCGGGATGGGAAACGGGCAACCGCTCCCACCTGTAACACTTATTAAACCGATCGCGCGTATTCCGGAAGGGAACGCAGCGCGCAATTCGTTCTTTTGATCCTCTTGAAACCGCGCATCCAGGAAAATGCACCCTCGGTAATGAGCCCGGAGCGATCCCGGCCCATCCAGTAAAGGGGGTTTAGCTCAGTTGGTAGAGCGTCTGCTTTGCAAGCAGAATGTCAACGGTTCGAATCCGTTAACCTCCACCACTCGAGTCGTTTGGGAGGACCAAGGTCCGACCGGACGGCAAACTTGCCACCGGGCCTGTAGCTCAGTTGGTTAGAGCACCGCCTTGATAAGGCGGGGGTCATAGGTTCGAGTCCTATCAGGCCCACCATTTTTCCCGGAGACACGGTTTTTCCGCACCAGGCGACGAGGGCCCCGCTCTTTGACATCCGTATGGAGAGTATATGATTTGATTGACTGCAAAAAACAAACTGAAAGCGGGTGGATTGAATCCACCGGCCGTTCTTGCGGTCCTTGAATATATTCTGATTCCCAAACATCAAAATTTTTACGGCTGGCTCCGGTTGAAGGACCGGAGCCGTTACACAGGAGCCCGCGAGGGCTCCGTGAGGCTGGTTTCAAAACATGGAATCAAGCTTTGAAGGGCACACAGTGGATGCCTTGGTGCTAGAAGGCGATGAAGGACGTGACAAGCTGCGATAAGCTTCGGGGAGCGGCAAATGCGCGTTGATCCGGAGATTTCCGAATGGGGTAACCTGACACCGTTAATCCGGTGTCGTCTTTTCCCGAATACATAGGGAAAAGCACGCGATACCCGGTGAAGTGAAACATCTCAGTAACCGGAGGAAAAGAAAGAGAATCGATTCCGTCAGTAGTGGCGAGCGAAAGCGGAATAGCCCAAACCGGAGACTTGTCTCCGGGGTTGTAGGACCCCGCCGTGGGATCTTGAACGATAGATGAAGGAGATGGAAAGCTCCGGCACAGAGGGTGAAACCCCCGTAATCGAAATCCGACAAGACCCTAGGGTGTTCCTGAGTAATACGGCACACGTGAAACGCCGTATGAATCTGCGCAGACCACTGCGTAAGGCTAAATACTAACTAGCGACCGATAGTGAACCAGTACCGCGAGGGAAAGGTGAAAAGAACCGCTGCGAGCGGAGTGAAATAGAACCTGAAACCGTGTGCCTGCAAGGTGTCAGAGCGGACTTGATCCGTGATGGCGTGCCTTTTGCTTAATGAGTCTGCGAGTCAGTATGTGTGGCGAGCCTAAGGTCTTACGGACCGGAGGCGAAGCGAAAGCGAGTCCGAACAGGGCGAACCTAGTTGCACGTGCTGGACCCGAAGCGGAGGTGATCTACCCTTGGCCAGGTTGAAGCTCAGGTGATACTGAGTGGAGGACCGAACCGGTGAATGTTGAAAAATTCTCGGATGAGCTGAGGGTAGGAGTGAAAGGCTAATCAAACCCCGTGATAGCTGGTTCTCCTCGAAATGCATTGAGGTGCAGCGTCGCGTGTTTATGAGCGGGGGTAGAGCACTGAAAGGGCTAGGGGGCATACCCGTCTACCAACCCCTATCAAACTCCGAATACCGCTCAACAGAACGCGGCAGTGAGACGGCGGGGGATAAGCTTCGTCGTCAAAAGGGAAACAACCCTGACCAGCAGCTAAGGTGCCCAAATCATGCTAAGTGGAAAGGAGGTGGGGTTTCACAGACAGTGAGGATGTTGGCTTAGAAGCAGCCACCATTTAAAAAGTGCGTAATAGCTTACTCATCGAGAGACCCCGCGCCGAAAATGATTGGCGATAAGCATGATACCGAAGCTCTGGATGCCATACCCTGGGGTATGGCGTGGTAGAGGAGCATTCTGAACGCGTTGAAGCGCGATGGCGACTGACCGTGGAGTGTTCAGAAGTGAGGATGCAGACATGAGTAACGAAAAGACGGGTGAAATCCCCGTCCGCCGTAAACCCAAGGTTTCCCGGGCCACGTTTTTCGTCCCGGGGTTAGTCGGGACCTAAGCCGAGGCGGAGACGCGTAGGCGATGGACAGCGGGTTAATATTCCCGCACTTGCGAACCTTAACCCGGAAGGACGCATCGATGGAGGCAACCAAGTGATTGAATTCCCAGGTGAGGCTTCGGCTGATCCGCATTGCCAAAGTCGGTGCCTAGAAAAGTTCCGGTGCATGCTAAGCAACCCGTACCGCAAACCGACACAGGTGGGTGGGTAGAATATACCAAGGCGTAAGAGTGAACCCCGGTTAAGGAACTCGGCAAATTGGCCCCGTAACTTCGGGAGAAGGGGTGCCTGGTTTCGACCAGGCCGCAGTGAAATGGCCCAACCGACTGTTTAGCAAAAACACAGCATTCTGCCAAGCCGCAAGGCCAAGTATAGGATGTGACACGTGACCAATGCGGAAAGATTAAGGTAAGATGTTAGCCGCAAGGCGAAGCTTTGAGCCCAAGTCCCCGTGAATGTCGGCCGTAACTATAACGGTCCTAAGGTAGCGAAATTCCTTGTCGGGTAAGTTCCGACCTGCACGAATCGTGAAACGAGTTGGGCGCTGTCTCAACCGGGTGCTCAGTGAAATTGTAATGGCGGTGAAGATGCCGCCTGCCCGCAGAAGGACGGAAAGACCCTATAGACCTTAACTGTAAGCTGTCATTGGTTCTTCGATTTTCATGCTCAGCATAAGTGGGAGACTTTGATGCGGTCCTTCAGGGGATCGCGGAGTCGCCAGTGAGATACCACCCTTGGGTGTTGGAGGATCTAACCACGGACCCGTGAATCCGGGCGTGGGACATTGTCAGCCGGTCAGTTTTACTGGGGCGGTATCCTCCCAAAGAGTAACGGAGGAGCGCGAAGGTGGGTTCAGCACGGTCGGTAACCGTGTGTCGAGTGCATTGGCATAAACCCGCCTAACTGTGAGACCCACAAGTCGAGCAGATGGGAAACCAGGCCAAAGTGATCCGGCGGTAGAATGTGGAATTGCCGTCGCTCAACGGATAAAAGGTACCTTAGGGATAACAGGCTGATTTCGCCCAAGAGTTCATATCGACGGCGAAGTTTGGCACCTCGATGTCGGCTCGTCGCATCCTGGGGCTGGAGAAGGTCCCAAGGGTCCGGCTGTTCGCCGGTTAAAGCGGCACGCGAGCTGGGTTCAGAACGTCGCGAGACAGTTCGGTCCTCTATCCTCTGTGGGCGCAGGAAAACTGCGGGGTTCGGTTCCTAGTACGAGAGGACCGGAATCGACGCACCTCTGGTGCACCGGTTGTTCTGTCAAGAGCATGGCCGGGTAGCTACGTGCGGAAGGGATAAGCGCTGAAAGCATCTAAGCGCCAAGCCCCTCCCAAGATGAGTTTTCCCCGAAGGATCGTCGGAGACTACGACGTTGATAGGGTGCAGGTGGAAGCGTGGCAACACGTTGAGCCGAGCACTACTAATCATCCGTTCGGCTTGATTCCTGTTTTTGGAATCGGAATTGCAATGGACCGCCAAGGCGGATCAGTGGAAACAAGCGGATCAAACCAAATCAGAAGGCTCCATGCGGATGTCAGCGAGCGGATCCCCGCCAAAGGGCTCCTCCGGCAGACGGACAGAAAAACAGACGACGAGAAGCAAGGCTCGATGTAACCAGAGTCCCAGCGCTGACATGACACACCGTCAACCCAGCGCTGCCCTCTGGTGACCAGAGCGAGGTGGAACCACCCGGTCCCATTCCGAACCCGGAAGTGAAACGCCTCAGCGCCAATGGTAGTGGGACGACAGGTCCTGTGAGAGTAGGTCGTCGCCAGGTATATGCCCCGTTCATGAGAAATCATGGACGGGGCTCTTTTTTTGCCCCGACAGCACCGACACCACCCCGGGCCCGACAGCACCGATAGCAATGCGGTGCAACCCATACCCGGATGCACGGATGCCAGCACCCGAATCCAACCCTCAACGACAATCCGCTCTCAGCCGAAACTCTGCGCGTCCATGTCAAAGACAACACTCACATCCTCGGGGAGACTCGTCTTCGCCAAGACCGATTGAACGTGTTGTGTCAACGGTCGAGCGCGGAGAGAGCGAAGGGTGATCTGGAAGCGAAACTGCCCATGTGCTTTGACGAGGGGCGAGGGCAGAACTTCACCGAGGGTGATGCCATCGGGAAGATTCTCCGCGAGGCGGATGTGGAGGGTTTTCAGGGTGAACTCGGCCCGGCGCTCATGATTGGAGCGTGATGTTAGAACCGCGCAGTGACCGAAGGGAGGAAACTGGAACTGATGACGGAACTCCATTTCCTGCTCCGCGAATCCATCGAAGTCATGCCGCCTCGCGAACTGGATCGATGGCGAATGCGGCGTGAAGGTTTGCACAACAACCTCTCCTTCGAGATCCCCGCGGCCCGCGCGGCCGGCGACTTGCGTGATGAGTTGAAACGTTCGCTCGCCGGCGCGGAAATCCGGCACATGCAGGCTGAGATCCGCGTTGAGGATGCCGACAAGGGTGACGTTGGGAAAATGAAGTCCCTTGGCGATCATCTGGGTGCCTATTAGAATATCGATCTTGTGGGATTTGAAGGCGTTGAGCATATCTCGCAGCGCGTGTTTCCGCCGCATCGCGTCCGCATCGATGCGTGCGACCTTGGCGCTTGGCAGGACCTTGGCGATGAGTTCCTCCACTTTTTGCGTTCCGTATCCCTGGAGGATGATGGAAGGGTCCCGGCATTCCGGACATTTTTTCGGGACGATGGCCTGGTGCCCGCAGACATGACAAACCAGCCGCTCGTCCGTGCGATGATAAGTCAAAGCCACGGCGCAGTGCGGGCATTGGCAAACGTGGCCGCATTGCGGGCATTGCAGGGACCTCGCGAAACCACGCCGGTTCAGGAAAAGGATCGACTGCTCGCCGTTTTCCAAACGCTTCTCCAACGAGGTCCGCAGCTTGTCTGATAGAACCGCCGGCCCCCCCTTGTGTTTCGATGTCTCCAGACGCATGTCAACCACGCGAACCAGCGGCATGGATTGCCCGTCGGCGCGTTGATTCAGCCGCAGCAGTCCGTATTTGCGGGTCTGCGTGTTCTGCCACGATTCGAGCGAGGGGGTGGCCGAGCCTAACACAATCGCGCATTTTTCAAACGCCGCGCGCAACACCGCCACATCGCGTCCATGATAACGCGGCACACTCTCCTGCTTGTAAGTGTTCTCGTGCTCTTCATCCACCAGAATGAGTCCGAGATCCGGCAGCGGCGCGAACACCGCGGACCGCGCGCCGATCACGATGCGCGCCTCGCCCTTACGGATGCGGTGCCATTCGTCGAAACGTTCGCCCTGAGAGAGATTCGAGTGCAGTACTGCCACCTGGCTTTGCATCGAGGCGAAGCGCGCCTTGAATCTTCTCACCGTCTGCGGCGTTAGCGAGATCTCCGGCACCAGCACCAGCACGGTTTTCCCCATATCCAGCACATATCTCGCCGCTTGCAGATAGACCTCCGTTTTTCCGGATCCCGTGACTCCCAGCAATAACTGCGGCCGCGGCACCTCCGCCTCCATCTGCGAGATGATCGCCTCCAGCGCCACCTGTTGCTCCGGGTTGAGGGGGAGTGGCAGCGTTTCAGTCACCTCGCCGATTCCATCCGCCTCCGGATCGCGGCGCACCTCCTCCACCTCCAGCCGGATCAGCCCCGCGCGTTCCATCGCCTTGAGCGTGGCGGACGAACCCTCGCCCAAATCGGAAACCGGCAGCCGCAGGTCGGGCGCGGTCTGGAGCAGGGAAACGATCACATGCTGCCGGGGAGCCCGCCGTGCGAGCTTCTCCAGGACGGCCGCATCCGGCACCGCCACCAGCACCGCCAGCCTACGGGTCTTCGCCGAGTTTTCCTCCGAGCGAACCGCCTCCGGCAGCAGCGAGCGGATCACGTGCTCGATCCCGCATCCATAGTAGCTCGCGATCCATTCCCCCGCGCGTAGCAGCACCGGAGTGATCAGCGGTTCGGGGTCCACCAAGGTCTCCAGCTCCCGCATCGCGAAGTCCGATTGCAGCTCCGGAGCAAAGGAGAGCACCGTCCCGACGGCCGATTTCCGCCGCAGCGGCACTCGCACCCGGCAGCCCGGTTTCACATCCAGCCCGGCTGGCACCGCGTAGTCGAACACCAGCTCCGACGGCCCATCGATCAATACCCGGACATTCACCGCGCCCAGTGTGGGAAAGCAAAGCCCCACGGCCAAGGTTCAATTCACTCTTTGGAACTGTTCTTGCGAACATTTTCTCCTTGCCGTGAAACCCAATACCTGTTCTTTTGAAAACCCAACATCCCGCCACCGCCATGAACGAACCCGCCCTCGAAACCACCGCCGCGCCGAACGCCCACCGTTCCCACGATTACCCCATCTACAAGCCCAACTCCCGCGGCAGCGGCGGCGTCCTCCGCTTCGGGCTGAACCGCGCCAAGGAATCCGTCTTTCTCGATGCCGCCAACCAGTCCGGCGAGAAACAATTCGATTGGGAGAACAAAATCACCATGAAATGGGGCCTCAGCGACCTTGGCACCGTCCTCGCCGTCCTCCAAGGCCGCCAGCTCCAGGCCAAGCTCTTCCACCAAGGCGAAAAAGCCAGCAGCACCTTCGAGCTCAGCCTCCGCGAGGATCCCGACCGCGCTCCCTACCTCGCCACCGTCACCCGCCAAAGCGCGGCGGACAAATCCCTGCGAAAAGTCACCATCCCCCTCACGCACGGCGAGGCTGCCATCCTAGAAACCGCCCTTCGCGCCGCTGTCACCCGCATCCTCCATTGGTGAGCCCTCGAGCTGGGACGAAACGTCCCGGATAAACCGGTTGATGGCCCGAATCGCCCGGTCGACGGTCGAAATGGCACGGTCGGTGGCCCGGACGTCGTGGTCGGTGATCCGGACGTCGTGGTCGGTGATCCGGACGTCGTGGTCGGTGATCCGGACGTCGTGGTCGGTGATCCGGACGGCGTGGTCGGTAGTCCGAACGGCGTGGTCGATGGTCCGGACGGCGCGGTCGATGGTCCGAACGGTGTGGTCGATGGTCCGAACGGTGTGGTCGATGGTCCGAACGGTGTGGTCGATGGTCCAATCAAATGGTCCGCAGCCTGCATCAATTGCCGTTCCAGCGAGTCGGGCGGAAAGACTTTGCTTGTCCTATCATTCTCGTCGTGAGACTCACCTCAGAACAGAATTACGGCGAATAAGTCACCGCATCCGACTGCGGAAACGTTGCAGTTTGAATCGGAGCTTGAGGGTGCGGCCGAACGGGCTATGAAGTTCGACTAGTGAATGATGCACATCAGATCGGCATCACTCATTGGGGCTATTCTTCTGGTGGAATGCTCTGATGGTTCCGCAGCACCAGGCGACTCTTCCGAAGAGGTATCAAACCACCAAAGTCCATGATCAACTGCCGTGAGTATGAATCACTTGAAGCCTTTCTTGCCATCGATGGATCCGGATTTGTCATCCTGCATCAGGAGCGCGCACCCGGGTCAGACGACCATGGCGCTGCAGATGCCGTCTCTCCAAAGCTGACGGAACGGTTTGATCACTTTTTTGGGGAGTTGGAGTTACGACTGGGAGAACCAAACAAGAAAGCTTCGGAGTGGGATCTCGGGATTCCTACATTTGCTTCCGGCAATGGCTATGCACTTTGGGATCGGCATGAGAGTTTCGTGAGCTTGTTCGTAAGCTGGGACAATCCCGAAGATCCTGCGTTCGTGATCGTTGCTCGTGCCCCTCGTTCCAGCTTTGATTCTACCCCCGGAGCTGCGAACCCATGGAACAGCAAATGGATGGAGAAGGGCCAATGGTGAGGCACCGAATGATCCATTTCAACAATGACGGGTTTCCCAAAGGGCCATAAGTAGTTCAGTCTCATTCTGCAATCCTTTCAATCGTTCCCGCTGATATAGTTGCGTGCCCTTTGTCACTCACTGAGAAAATGGAACCCGAGCGCATTTACGAAGAGCCAAAGGCGACCACTGAACAAGAGGTTTTCGAAGCCATTCGGAGGAACGACGTCGAGCGGTTGATCAAGATTCCGATCGAGTTGGGCTTCCATCATGAGAATTGGCGGTTCATTCAGGACATCAGCGTGAAGCTTGCAGAGCATGAAGACTCCCGGGTCAGAGCCAACGCCCTTTATGGCATCGAGTATGCGGCGAGATTCCGGGGCCGCGTGGAGAGGAATATCGTGAAGCCGGTTCTCTTGAGGGCGCTGGGGGATCACGACGCGGAAGTTTCTTCACGAGCCCGGGAGACGATTGATGCGGTAAACCATCTGATGGGTTGGAACATCGCCGGTGCATCAAAACAGAAAGCCTTGGAGCTGCGCTTTGAGGATAGACGGACAAAACAAAACGAAACCGGACAATCACCATGAAAAGCACCACCAAGCGTTCGATCCTTCGATGGACTCACATCGTTTTCGGGCTGACTCTGTTCGGCTACATCTATGGCCCGCCGGAGGAGACGCGGCAGTATCTACCGTTTTTCCGTCGGTTCGGATGACGGAGGCAAGGCCTGACCGGACCGGATGCGCTCCGCCATCGGGAGCGAATGGATAGAAACGGGACTACAACCACGAACATCAGGGGGCGGGATAGTTGGGGGGGCATGATCCGCCGATTGTCCCAATTGGAAACAGATCACAACCACCCTAGTTCATCCTGACGCTCTCTATAGACGACGCCAAGAATCCGGGCATTGGTCATCAAGGTGTATCCGCCTACCACGGCCATGATCAGATGCTTGAGGATCAGTTTTCCTGCCAGGACGTCTTCGATGACCGATCCCGCAAAATAGAGGATCACAAGCAGCAACACCCCGATCCAATAAACCCATCCTCCTCGGAAGATCGCGGGGATCACAATGTGAGGGCTCAAAGCGCCGGTGTATCCAAGAACCACCACCGCCAGCATCGCCATCGGAAAATAGACAACGCCAAAACCCAGGAGGCTGTTGGCGATTGGCGCATTGAATTGGTTCTCATCCACCAGACCCAAATAAGCGACCACCGGTCCGAATGAAACCGCCGCGACAACAAGGACCTGCAACATCGGCCAAAAGATGTCTTCAAACAGATTGGCCGTGTCCGGAAACTCCGGTGCCTCCTTCCCGCCGGTTGCCGACGATTGGATGAGTTGGAAATAGATCGCGCAAAAGTAGCCCGCGATGAACAGCGAGGCGATGGAACCGAAAAGCGGAGCCAGGCCAGCCAAATCGGCAATTACGGAGAGAATGACACAGGTTAGCAGAACATATTTTCCACTGCCGCGGTACGCGAACGTAAGGATATCCTTGAACAGGGACATGGATGGAGGGGGATGCCGTTTTGTTGTGGCTCAAGCCCCTTCACCCCGGGTTCATTTCCTTCTTCACCTCGCTGCTTGGTGTGGCGGATTCGTTGGTGGGGACGGCCATGCCGAGTTCGGCGGCGAGGTCGGCGAGGGCGATGTCCTCTAGGGCTTCGCGCTCGGCGGCTTTTTCCTGGAAGCGTGAGGTGTCGATGCTGTCGCGGGCGACGCGGGCGCGGCCGGCGGCCTTGGTGTTCTCCTCCTCGACCATCTGGTGGAGGCGGTCGAGCGTGTCGCCGGAGCCGCCGATGGTGGTGAGCATGCCGCTGGCCATTTCGTTCATCTCGGCGAGGGCCTTGTTCATCTTCATGGAGTCGAGGTCCTTGCGGAGGGATTCGATCTTGTCGCGGGCGGTCTTGATGGCGATGTCGCGCGAGGAGACGAGTTCCTTGTAGGTTTTCTCGGCGTCCTCGAGCTGGGCGCGGTTGTCGGCGAGCTCCTTGCGGAGGCGCTGGAGTTCGAGGGCGATCTCGCCGGCGAGGCGCTGGTTTCCGGCGCGGAGGTTGGCGGCGGCCTTGGCCTTGAGGTCGGATTCCTCGGATTCCTGGCGTTTCACCTGGGCGATGAGTTTCTCGCAGAGTCCGGCGTGGGCGGAGAGGCCCTGGTTGAACTGGGCGATCTGCTTGCGGAGGTTTTCCTTCTCAAGTTCTAACAACGCTTCCGGGTTCTTCTTTTCGAGACCGGAGATGAAGAGTCCGAGGAAACCACGGAAGAGGTTGGAGAGGCGGCGGAACATGGCGTTTTGGGGATAGTGGATTGTGGATCGTGGATGGAGGATTGGCTACTGCGGGATCGTCACGCGCTGCGGCGAGGAACCTGATAGAAGCGGAGGGGCCTGCTCGTCGTCGTAGATCTGGGAGAACGAGGTTTTGGCGAAGATTTTTTCGGAGGACTGGAGGGAGGTGGAGATCGAGTCGATCTGGGCGGTGAGACCGGCGGAGTCGGACATGGTCATGCCGACCTCGCAGAGGTGGGTGATTTGTTGCTCGGTCTTGTCGATCTCGGCGGTGACGAGTTCGAGGCCGTCCTGGGCCTGTTTGTGGTTGTCGAGGCGCTCGCGGATGGTGGTGATGCGCTCGCGGATGGAGGTGGCGAGGCGGCTTTCGGGCAGCCCGGCGGCCTTGTCGCGTTCCTGAGCGGTGGCGAGTTGTTGTTCGGCGGATTTGAGTTCGGCCTCGATGTTCTCGCGGCGGGTGGCACCGAGGAATTTCTCCAAACCGGAGCGCTGGTGGAGGAGTTTCAGGAACAGCCAGAGCATGCGGTCGAGCGACTCGCCGCGGAAGTCCTCGACGCCGGAGGAACCTTGTTTGGCGTCCATGCTGCGGCGGAGGCTGACGAGTTCCGCGCAGCGCTGGCGGAGGTCGTCGAAACGATTGGCGTCCGTTTCGCTGAGGAAGGACAGGAGTTGCTGGTAGCGCTGGCGGGGATCGACGGGCAGCGGCGGCGGGTCTTTCTTCTGCCCCTTGAGCACGTTCTGGAAGCGCGGGTTGAGGCCGAGAAACCCGAGGTATCCGAGTTCCGCGGCGGCGAGGAAGGGCAGGACGACCATGGGCACGCCGCTGAGCACGGCCACGCCGAGCCCGGCACCGAGACCCAAGAGGTGCCAGTGCCAGGTGAAGGCCCGCTTGATGGCGGACGTCATGCCTTCGGTTTGTCCCTTGCTCACGATGATCGGTTATCTTTTTCCGCTTCCAGTTTGTCGAGCAGCGAGCGCACGTGGCGGACGGAATCGAGGAATGCGGGCTCCTGCTGCATTTCGCGTGCCGGGCGGTCCGGCGGGGCGACGGCGAACTGATGGACAATGGTGCCCGGCGAAGGGCTGAAGATGAACACGCGGTCGCCGAGATAAACGGCTTCGGGAACGTCGTGCGTGATGAAGAACACAGTGGCTTCCAGCTCGCGCCAGAGGGAAACGAGCAGGTCCTGCATGCGCTGGCGCGTGGTGGGATCGAGCGCGCCGAAGGGCTCGTCCATCAGGATGATGCGCGGGTGCATGATGAGCGTGCGGGCGATGGCCACGCGCTGGTTCATACCGCCGCTGAGTTGGTGCGGGTATTTGTTGGCGTCCTTCTTGGGATCGAGGCCGACTTTTCCGATCCACTCGCGGGCGCGCTCGCGGCGTTCCTTTTCCGGAACCTGCTGGCATTCGAGGCCGAAGGCGACGTTGTCGAGCACGGTGCGGTGCGGGAAGTTCGCGTAGTCCTGGAACACGAAGCCGCGGTCGGGACCGGGCTCGGTGACGAACTCGCCGTGGACCTTCACCGTTCCGCTGGTGGCGGGAAACTGCGGCGCGAGGCCGGCGATGAGGCGCAGCATGGTGCTCTTGCCGCAGCCGCTGGGACCCAGGACGCCGATGAACTCGCCGATGTTCGGGATGTTCTCGACGGAAAACGTGACGTCCTTGATCGCGGTGAACGCACGGTCCGTTCCGGCGTCGAAGGTCTTGGTGACGGATTGGAAATCCACGACCAGCGGCGTGCCCGCGGCGGGGGCCGGGGTTTCCTTCAACTCGCAGGGCTGCTCGGTGGCGGTGAGTTCAGGTTTCGCCATGTTTGATGTAGGGGAAGAGCATGCGCTGGAGGGCCATGATCGAGCGGTCGATGCCCCAGGCGAGCAGGGTGATGATGAAGAGGCAGAGGTAAACGTGGTCGTAGAACCCGCGGCGCTGGCTGGTGATGATAAGCGCGCCGATGCCGCTCTCCGCGTTCACCACCTCGGCGAGCATGATGTATCCGAAGGCGAGGCCGAAGATGAGGCGCAGGCTGTTGACGATGTCCGGCAGCGAGAGCGGGAAGATCACCTTGCGGAGGATCTGATGGCCCGCGATGGGATACCAGAGGGCGAAACCTAACAGAAAGCCGCCGCCGAAACGATACCAGGCGCCTTTGGTGGAAAGCTCCATGCCGAGCGTCCATGCCGCGTCTTCGCGCAGGAGATGCCAGCCGAGCACGATCAACACGCCGTAGAGCAAGCCGGTCATGCACGCGATGCGGGCTCCCTTTTTCCGCGAGCCATGGGCACCGAGCGTGTAGGCCGTGTCGATGAAACGATCGGGCACCGCGCTTGCGATGTTCACCGTATCGAAGATCACGAAACCGATGGTCGCGATGAAAATGAACATCACCTTGCCGAAGTCTCCGATGCCGAACCAGACCATGGTGATGGCCAGCAGCGCGGCGACCGGGATGCTGCGGCCGAAGATGACGGGCGGTTTGAAAAACGCGTTCACGCGGAAATAACTTCCCGCCACCACGCCGAGGGGCACGCCGATGGCGGCGGCTAACAGGAACCCGCCGAGCACGCGGACCAGCGAGATCACGATGCTGCGGGAAAGCTCGCGTTTCCAGAGTTCGGGAAACGACGCGAAGGTATCTTGCGGGCTGGGCAGCGTGAGCGGGCTCACCAGCGGATTCTCACCCAGCGTGAGCAGCCACCAGACGAGGAGGATGAAGCCCACGCAAGCCGCGCCGAAGAGCAGGCTCTCCTTGTAGCCGGGCGCGTCGCGGATCGTGCGCACCCGTTTCCACCAGTGGTTGAACATCGGAGCTTACTCGGGGTTTTCCAGAGCGATGACCTTGATCTCGACGCGGCGATTGAGCGCGTGGTTGCCCGGATCGTTCGGATCGTAGGGGCGGTCCCAGCCGATGCCGTCCACGGAGAACTGGTTGGCGTTGAAGTTCGGGAACTTCTTCAGGATCTCGGTCTTCACGGCGGCGGCGCGGTTTCCAGAAAGCTCCTTGACCATCTGCTGGCTCACCTGTCCGCGCATCGAGGCGTCGGTGTGGCCTTCCACCACGATGTTGGCGGCGCCGTATTGCGCGGCGAGCTTGCCGACCTCCTCGAGCACGTTGTCCGCGTTCGGCTCGTATTGTTTCACCACGTCCTTGCCGTTCTCGCGGACGGTGATGGTTTTGCGGAGGTCCCAGGAATTCGGATAGAAGTGGAGGGTGACGACCTTGGTGAGGATTTCCGATCCCTCGGCCTTGATTGTTTGCACGGTCTTGGGCGCGAAGTTGATCTGGTATTCGTTGCGGCTGGATTTGAAGGGCTCCTCGTTCTCCAGCTTCTGGATGATCGAGAAATCCATCACCTGGTCGAAGGCGACGGCCTGCGAGATGCGGTTCATTTTCCGATAGAGCAGGTAGGCGGTGTTCCATGTGCGCTCGAAGTTCGCCGGATTGTTCTGGTTCATGAAGAACTCGCGGTTCTCCGCGTAGTTCGTCGAGTGGGCGTCGGCGAGCATGCCGAGCGTGTCGGCCTCCGGGATGCTGTAGAGCTTGGACATGAGGGAGGCGGCTTGTTTTTTGCCGTCCTCGGATTTCATTTTTTCCATGCCTTCGAAGATGCCGCGGACGAGGCCTTCACAGATGTCGGCGTGGTCGCGGGCGAAGTCGGCGCGGGCGAACCAGACGTCGGCGATGAGCTTGTTCGCGGTGGCGGTGGAGACGAGCATGTGGTTTTCCTTCAGCTCGGTGAGGTTGTAGATGTCCGGCGCCCAGGAGACGCAGGCGGCGATGGACTTGTCCGCGTTGAAGGCGGCGGCGGCCTGGAAGGCGTCCTCCGTGTAAACAAACTTCACTTCGGCGGGCTGGACACCGCCATTGACCAGGGCGTTGAGCAGGAAGTATTCGGAGGGCGAGTTCTGGGCGAGCACCACCTTCTTGCCGCGGAGGTCGGAGACGGTGGGGCTGTTCGGATCCTTGGCGGCGCTGCGGCGGATCACGATGCCGTCACCGCCGTTGGAGAAGTCCACCTGTTGATAGACGCGCGGCATGATCCGCGGGTCTTTTTTGAACTGGTCCATGAAGAGCGGCAGCATGTCGAGCGTGGCCCAGCCGATGTGGACGTTGCCCGAGGCATAGGCATCGCGCATGGCTACCGGGTTGTCGATGAGCACGAGCTCCACCTTGAAGGGCTGGCCACCGGGCGTGGTCCAGGTTTTACCGGCGGCTCCGCCGTTGTTCTGAAGGATGATGGGTGCCCAACCGGCCCAGACGTTGAGCGCGAACTTCACCGTGCGATCGGCGGAGAGCGGTTGGTAGGCGCTCGTCTGGGTGATCGGCGGAAGTTTCTCGCTCGGCTTGAAGACGTATTCCTTGACGGTGGTGGGCACGTTTGAGTCCGCGGCTTCCACTCCGCTGACGCCCTTGAGTTCCTCCTGGCTGATGGTGCCGGGTTTGGGCGCTTCGTTTCTTGGAAACAGGACACCGCGGAATCCGTAGGCGACAAGGCCAAGAATCACGACGGCGAGCGCGACGAAAAACAACGGTTTGGGGCGGGCATCTTCACTCATGGCTTCGCGAGCGTGGGTAGTATCTAGCAACACTTCAAGTCCATGTTTCCAGATTACAAACACGCCGGAGGTTTCCAAATTTCACCCAAGGCGATGGATCCGGAATTCGTTGCCCTAAACGGGGGCTTGACCTTCAAGTGGTCCGCACCATGGTCCACAGAGAATGCCAAGGATCTGCCTTGACACCGGGTTGCCCCGGGAACTTTCCTCTCAAACGTAAACCGACCATGCCGCATAGCCCTTTGAAGTTTCCTGCCCTCATCGCAGCGGCCGCCTTGTCCATCACCGGGGCACCTCCGCTGGTTTTCGCCCAAGCGCCGGCACCAGCAGCCCCCGTGGTTCCCGTCGCTCCCTCAGTGTTGATTCAGTTGTTCAACGAAGCGGACAAGGCATTCACGGAAAAGCAGTATGACGTGGCGGTGGCGAAGATTCAGGAGTTCCTTCAGAAACTCGGCCCGGGCAAGGAAGCTCCTTACGAGCTGCTGTATTTCAACATCGGTCTCGCGAATCTTCTCGGCGGCAAATACCCGGAGGCCGAGGAATCCTTCAAGGACTACCTGAAGCGCTATCCCAAGGGCGAATTCGCTTCCCGCTCCTTTTTGGGAGTCGGCCGCGCCTGCATGATGCAGGATACGCCGGAGAAAAAACAGGAAGCCATCAACGCCCTCAAGTCCGCGGCTCTTGACCTGCGCTACCGCTCCGAAGCGGGACTCTGGCTCGGTCAGGTTTACATTGATCTCAAGAAAAACGACGAAGCCCTCGCCGTTTTCCGCTCGCTGATGGGTTCGGACGTCCGCACTCCCCAGCAGACGACCGCCGCCGTCGAAGTGATCGGCCTGCTCGCCGACAACGGAAACCTCGCCGACCTGACTGCCTACTTGGATCGACTTTCCAACCAAGCTGGCGTCCGCGATACCCTCGCTTGGTATGCGAACCAGATGATCGTCCGCGGCGACGAACTCGTCGGGAGTGAGGCCTACGAAGCCGCCCTGCAAATCTACCGCTCGATCCCGCCGCGCAACCAGATCATCCAGATCCAGTCCGCTTCGATCGCGTCCATGCAGAAAGACGCGAAGATCCTGCAAACCCGCGTGGACGGGGAGAAAAACAAGCCGATTAACCAGCGTTCATCCGCTTCCGATCTGCTCAATGCCCTGAAACCGGCCATCGAACTGACCGAAACCGCTCTCAAGGCCATCGAAGAGAAGCCCGATCTGGACGCCGCCCTGCTCATGCGCCGCGGCCGCTGCTTGTTCTATCTCAACCGTTTCGAAGAAGCTCGTCTTTGTTTCCGCACCATCCGTACCAAATACCCGGATGCCACGGACGGCAAGAACGCCGCCTAC
>DAISZP010000041.1:5152-18162 GCA_036824745.1 Luteolibacter sp. | reverse complement strand
GAACACCTCACAGCTGTGACCGGCCTCGGCGACGCGTTGTTTGAAACCCTCGCGACGCGAGTCCGACCAATCCATGCCTTCGAATCCACAAAACGCGAACCGTTTGAACCCCCGTTCCAACAAGTGATCCGCCGCCATCCGGCCAACCAGCGTCTCGTCGGACCGGATTCTCGGGAAACCCGACTCGGGCAAGATCCCGCTCAGATCGACCACGGGGGCTTTGGATGCCAGCAATGAATCGGATATCTCCATTGAAGTGACGCGCGCGATGACGCCGTCCCATTTCCATCGGTCAAACCATGGCGGAATGGACTCTCCCGGATCGCCTTCCTGGAATTCGACCGACCATGGCCCGTGGATTCTAACATACTTGGCAATGCCCATCAGCAGATCGCGGCCATAGCTGCGGGACGACTCGATGATCAGCGCGACCCGCGGCGAGGAGGACTTCGACGTGAATTTTTTCATGATGCGGGGTCGCTTGAGTCTGCGGTGCGTCCGCTGCTTTTCCGGATTGCGAGCAGAAGCGCAAGGCCCACGGACAACAAGCCGCTTACCGTCCAGACCCCCGCATTGGGAAACTGCGGCGCGACTGTCAGGCCCAGCGCGCCGACGCCCGGACCTATCAGGTTTCCGGCTCCCATCATGGCTTCGTGAATGCCCCCTTGTTCCGCGCGGGACTCACCGACATCCATCGAATAGAACAACGAGGAGTAGTAGAGCATTCCCACCGCAAGGCCGAAGACGATTTGTCCCGCGGCCAGCCACATCAGGCTTCCGGATGTCAGGGTGACGAAAAATCCGGCCATCAGGAGCAGATAGGCCGCCAGCAGCCAGCCAAATCGATAGTGCCAGCCCTGCCACTTCCAGAGCGCGGCGAACGCAGTGAGGCGGGCGAAGAACCAAATCGAACCGAAAGCTCCAGCTTCGGTGACACTCAGCCCCAATCTGGCGGACAAGGCGGGAATCAACGCAAGCAGCGTGAACGCGGCGACACAAGCGAACGGATTGGCGATCCAAGCCAACTTTTGGAACACCCTCGGCGATGGCTGGCCTTCGCGGGGATCCGGAGCACCTGTCAGAGGCTCTTCCGTGGTTCCCTGTTCCGCCGCGCGCCAGTTCCGGGCGGCCCGCCATACGATGATCAGTTGAACGACGTGAAAAAACGGTGGCAGCCAGTAGATGCTCAAACTTCCAAGCCGATCAAACAATGCACCGCCGAAGAAGTAGGACAACGCCGAGCAGGTGGCCCACACGACGCTGTAAATCCCGACGATGCGCGCGCGGCCGTTTCCAACACAACCATCGGTCACAAGCGCCTCAAGCGCGGGCCAGATGACGAACTGCGATGCGGTCCATGTCACCAGGACCAAGAGCTGCAACGGAAGTTGGGGAAACGAGAACCCCGTCAACAGCGAGAGAACCAAACCAACCAGACCGAAAGCGATGCATCGGAAACAACCGTGACGCTGCGCGATTTTTCCGCCCCACCACGATGCGAGGGCAACCACCAGCCCCATCAGTGCGGCGGATAGAAGGTTCTCCAGATCGCCGAATCCATAGTCATTCCGGAACCTGAAAAAGACGAAGTTCCCGTAAAAGCCGGTGGCGAGCGACCCCAGTGCTTCAATGGCGAACAACGGAAGTTTTGATCCGGTCCGGGACTCCATCAGGGTTTCAGCTCGGGCTGATTGGTTCATGACTCATTCGCTATCAATTGGCAGCCGGGCTTCTACGTTCGCGTGGGCGAGAAATCTTCCTTCAAATTTGGGGACTCTTACCCGGATCACCCTGTTTTCATGACCCAGTTCCGCAATTCCCACCGTGCAATCGTCGCCGCCCCTCAACACGCTCGCGGATGCTGACAGACGCTGAGAGCGGCAAGCATCCCGCTTACAGCGGTGATCCGACAATTCGGCCTTCACGGGAAGAATCCTGTGTCACTTCGTCGTATCCGCCACATTCGCATGCCGATGAGAAACCTTCTCCTGATCCTGCTCAGCATCTCGCCGGCCCTCGCCGATTCACCGGACTTCCGCCCGCTCGTCGCGGATGCGTTGAAACGCGGTGACAAGAAAATCGTGATTCCACCCGGGACCTATCGCCTCGCTCCGCCCGACGGAAGCAAGACGGTCTGGACCGTTCAAAACGCGGGAAATCTGGAAATCGTCGCGGATGGCGTGACGCTCGTCTCCACCCGGCTGACCCGGGCGGTGGAAATCGCGAACTGCACCAAACTCAGTCTCCGCGGTCTAACAGTTGACTACGATCCCCTTCCCTTCACTCAAGGAAAGGTCATTACCGTGGCCGAAGATAAAGGCTGGATCGATGTGAAACTCGATTCCGGTTACCCGCGCAAACCCTACTCGCGCATCGATGTGGTGGATTCCAAGACCCGTTTCCGGAAACGTGGAATGCCTTTCCTATGGGGAACCAAAGCGGAGATGCAAGGCGAGGATGTCGTAAGGGTCACGCTCAAAGACATCGGCAAGACAGCCGTGGTCGGCGATCTTGCATCACTGAGCACCGGACAAACGGCGGACGGAATTCCACACGCGGTCTCCATTGGAAATTGCACGTCGGTGACCTTGAACAACGTGAGTGTTCACAGCGCTCCGGGCATGGGGATCATCGAGTGCGACGGCGATGGTGGCTCCATCCTGCGCGGCTGCAAGGTCATACCCGGCCCCAAACCCGCCGGTGCAACCGAAGAGCGCTTGCTCAGCTCCTCATGGGACGCCATCCAGTCGAAGACCATCAAGAAAGGTCCGCTGGTGGAAAACTGCGAGATCCGCGACGCGGGCGACGATTCATGGAGCGTGCAATCGTCCGACTTCCTCGTGGTCGCGAAGAACGGCTCCACCGCGGTCATCGCGTTTCGCGACGAATACTGCCAAGGCCCCATCGCAGGGGATCGCCTCGCACGCATGACAGGCTCTCCGAGCTTCACTATCGTCTCTCGCAAATCCGCCGAACTGCGCCCTCCCTTCATTACCGGAGACATCGAACGGAAACTGAAAGAGGCCAAAGCATGGACCGAGTGGAGCGTCGGAAGAAAGGCCATCGAGATCACGGTGAACGGTGAATTTCCCTATCAGATCGGCGAGTCCGTCTATTGCCCGGACCGCCAGGGCGCCGGTTTCGTTTTCCGTAACAACAAACTCCACAGTCCGGGCCGCGTCCTGATCAAGGCGGGTGATGGTTTGATCGAGAACAACACCATCATTGATGGCCACGCCGGAATCACCGTTTGCCCGGAAATCACTGACCATGGAGCTTTCGGAATCGCCAATCTATCCATCCGCAACAACCAATTCAGCGGAACCGGCCACTTCTGCCCGTCCTGGTGGAACACGCAGGCGGGTTGCATCTCCATCACTGCCGGCGGCCCCGGCAAGTCGTTTCGCCCGTCTGGAGCATTCAAGAACATCGTCATTGAGAACAACCGCTTCAAGGACATCAACGGGGCATCCATCGTCGTCACTTCCACGGACGGTCTGAAAATCATCAGAAATGCCTTTGATCGCATCATGAGCACCAAACCCAACGACAGCGGAGGTTCCTATGGCATCGACGGCGGTTCGTTGATCTGGCTGGCAGCGTGCTCGAATGTTTCCGCGACCGGAAACCGCGTGGCGGATCCCGGAATGTTTCTCAACCATCATGTATCGGGCAAGGACGTCACGACGGAGTCACTGGAACATCTGAGAAACTCCATTTCCGAAACGCCGGCGTCCAAGCCCCTGAATAAAGCCACCGTTTTCCGGCCCGGTGAAGTCTGGCCGGACGAGCGCGGCATTCATATCAATGCCCATGGTGGTGGCATCCTTCAGCACAACGGAACCTGGTATTGGTTCGGCGAACACAAGGTTGCCGGCGAGGCTGGAAACCGCGCGGAGGTGGGGGTGCGCGTCTATTCGTCGAAGGATCTCTACAACTGGAAGAACGAAGGCATCGCGCTGCCGGTATCCGATGATCCACAGAGCGAGATCGCCCGCGGCTGCATCATTGAACGGCCCAAGGTGGTGTACAACCGCAAGAACCGGACATTCGTCATGTGGTTTCATCTCGAACTGAAAGGGCAGGAATACAAGGCCGCCCGGACCGCCGTCGCGGTGGCGGACAAAGTGACCGGTCCTTTCACCTACCTCCGCTCGATGAGACCCAATGCGGGCACATGGCCGATCCATGTTACGGACAAGGACAAATCAGGAACCCATCTCGCGCGGGACTTCCAAGGCGGCCAGATGGCGCGGGACATGACACTCTTCGTGGATGACGACGGAACCGCCTATCACATCCATTCATCCGAAGAGAACAGCACCCTGCACATCTCCCAGCTAACGGAAGACTATCGGGATTTTTCCGGCAAGTGGACGCGCTTGTTTCACGGTGACTTCAACGAGGCGCCCGCCATGTTCAAGCGGAATGGCCGCTATTACATGATCAGTTCGGGATGTTCTGGCTGGGCGCCGAACGCGGCACGTTCCGCAATGGCGGACACCATTTGGGGACCATGGAAGTCTCTCGGCAATCCTGCCCGCGGTAAGCCGGATCAGATCACTACCACGTTTGGATCCCAAAGCACCCATGTGCTGGCTCTTCCCGGCCGAAAAGATGCGTTTGTTTTCATGGCGGACCGCTGGAACCCCAGCAACGCGATCGACGGCCGGCATGTCTGGCTTCCGATCCGCTGGAAGGATGACAAGCCGGTCATCGAATGGCGGGATTCCTGGGATCTATCGGAATTCCAGCGCTGAGGACGGAGCGGTCACCGGTAATCCAATTGGGCGCTGGCCTTGCAGTCTTCATTGCTGTTGAAGCGGATCCAGTAGGCGGAGAACGCCTCTGGAAAGGTCTCTTCCACCGGTTTACCGGCCTTGAGCTCGAACCGCTTCCACGTCACCCAGTTTCCATCTCCCGTTAGGTCGATCTCGGCCGTGATGATCGCATCCTTGTCGCTGGAAAGCGCGAGCGATTTCCTGTCATAGCCCGTCATCAGGTAGGGATCCGAAACCTCGCCCGCCTTGACCCTGGTGTTCTTCCACGGGCCGCCGGTCCCGCGGGGTTTTCCCATCTTCCAGATATCATCGATCGCGCCGGCCCACAAGGCGGCCCTGCCGTCGGCGGAGCGGATGATGTGTTTGTTGGAAGCCGGAGCGTCGGCGGAGATGCCGGTCATGATGAATAGTCCGCGGTAGGAACAATAGTCATGTATGCGGAGGTTGTGGGTGCAGACCGGCCGCAACTTCGGGAAACCACCGGCATTGTTCGCGGGGAGTTCGTAAAAGGAGCCGTGCGCGTGGAAGAGATCCCGCTCGGTCGCCACCTCCCGGTCCACGCGGCTGTCACCCAAAGGTCCGGAATTATCCAACGAAGGATCCCCCTTGGGGAGACGCCAGCGTTTTCCGTTGTCATCGATGAAAATAACGGACGCCTCGTCGGTGGAGATCACGCCGGCCGGAATCTTCGTGTGTTCGAGCGTGTGCTCCAACAATCCTGCCTCCGCGGGTTTGAGATTCAATCCCGCATCCAGCTCATACCCGCCGATCACCTTCCCTGCGGGACCAACCGCCGCGAACGCCAATGTCCGCTTGTTCGCAGCGCGGGCGCGGACCAAACCTCCGCAGACTTCCTTGTCGGAGGATTTCGCCAGTCCGTCAAATTCCGGATCGGGTGAAACCCCGCGACCGTCCTTGTTCGAGAAGATGAACGATGCCGTGGCGTTCTTCAAATCCACCGAGGGCCTCAGTCGGAGCCAGATCCCCTGGATGTCTGATAGATCAAACCATGCGCCGCCTGCCGGAAGTTCCAGCTCGCGAACCTTCTTCCAGTCGCCCTTCCCTGCTGAATCGATTTCCACGGTGATCATCACGGTTCCGGAACCCTCCCCCGCGAGGTGCAGGCCTTTTTTCTGATAGCCGGAGATCAGGTAGGGATCGGTGACGGAACCCGCCTTCACATCCTCCCTCATCCACAATGCCCCGCGTCCGATGACCGGACCAAATCGGTCGATTTCCCCGGGTTCCACGAACCACAGGTTCGATTGCGATTGAGGGGCGGCAATCTCGCCCTTGGCCCTGCGCTTGTTGAGGAACTCCGCTTTTGCCGTATCGTCGCAACCGAAGACCACCTTGTCATTCCAGCGGCAGAAATCGCCGATGACCTTCAGGTAATTCGATCTCGGCGCGATGCCCGCGGTATTTCTGATAGAAAACGTCTTTGGAAAGCTCCAGAACGTGCCGTGCATGGTGGCGAGAAACCTGTCGCCCTCACCGATCTCGCGGATGCGCGGCCATTCGGTATTCCAGCCGTGAGCGCCGTCGTAGGAGTGTGAGGCTTTCGGCAGTCGGAATCCGTGCCACGTTCCGTTTTCCAGAAGCATCAGGATCAACGAGCGGTGATCCCACCCCATCGCCCAGAGCGGATCATTTTTATCAACGTTGCCATGAATCCCTCCAGGGCCGGTGACTTCGGTGAACTGGTTGCGGCGGACGATGTTGAATCCCTCAGCCTGACCACTCCAGCTCGCGAGAGCACCGGAGGGCGTTTCGGGTTTGGTCTGCGCCGCGTTTCCATATTCGCCGTTGTTCGCATAAACCAACAATCCCTGCGAGGAATAGAGTCCCTTTCCATGATAACCCGGAAGATCGGCATGACGTCCGCCCTTCCTCGCTTCATCCCGGAAAAGTTCGGTGACTTCCAAGTTTCTGACATCCACTTCATAAAGCGCTTCCTCCATCGACGCACAGTATATCTTGTTCGCGGGATCGGTGAGGTGCCGCGCGTTGCCCGTGTGACGTCCGAACATCACCGAATATGGAATCGTCCGGACCTTGCCCGTCGAGTCGATCGCATGGGGTCCGATGAAAAGTTGGTTCGACTCGTTGTGGATCATCCGGTTGGCAGGAGTCCCGCCAATGGATTCCGGGCGGACGATCTGTTGGAGATCGGGCGTGATTTCATAGAGCTTGTCCGAAGATCCGGATGGAGCGTGGGGCGCGTAAGTCACCACCCACAAGCGGTTCGCCCAGGGAACCACGGCCCCGGTGCCGCATTCCCCCTCGTTGTTGAACATTGCGAGTTCGGGATGGATCCCGGAAAGCTGGATAGGCTCCGCGAAAAGCCGCGTCGAGAGCAGCAAGAAGTACCAAGAACGTTTCATCGCCGGGAAATGTCGCGTCCGTCCGCAAGTAACACGAAAAAACTCTGGCATTCCGACCGCGGCAGGGATTCCTCGATTTTTTCGTGGCAGTTCGAGCCTCTTGGAACATACATCCTGCGTGCAAGCAGCTCCGAACCATCCGCCGACGTCCGCCGAAGCCCTGCTCTTGTGTGTCATGGAACGCGGGCAAGGATGGATGGAGGCGTTCGGTGATCTCGTGAGGATGCACGAAGGCTGGATCCGGGGTTTCCTCAGGGCCCGCATCAGTGATTGGGCCGCAGCGGACGACCTGGCCCAGGAGGTCTTTGTCACCGCGTTCCGCCGCATTTCCACCTACAAGGCTGACGCCAGTTTCGAATCCTGGCTGCGAGGCATCGCCATCAACCATCTTCGGAACTTCATCCGCAAACGCCGTGAACTTTGCATCGGTGGATCGGAAGAAATGCAGGAACTCATCGATCAGGGAACCGAGGCGATCCTGCACGGAGCCGGGGAAAACCAGGCGCTGGAGGCCCTGCGAAGCTGCCTTGAGCGCATCGATGGTCCCTCCCGCGAGCTTCTCGACCAGCGATACGGTGCAGGAAGGACCGTTCGCGAAATCTCCGCATCCAGCGGCAGGGGTTACTCGGCCCTGACCATGCAACTCCATCGCCTCAGGGAGATCCTCGCCGACTGCGTGCAACGCAAACTGGAGGCCAGCGGAACATGAACGGCGAAGATCCATCACTGCATCGATTGTTGGATGGCGAATCGGACGAGGCGGAGCGCGCGCGGCTGGCAGCGTTGCTGCTAGATGACCCCAATGCCCGGATGAGGCTCGGAGGCCTGGCGCTGACCGAAGGATTGTTAGGTGTGGCGCTTGAGAACGAACTTTCATCCGCACGAAGCCACCATCGCATCATGGAAGCCGTGAGGCAGGCGGATCAGGAGCAATTCGTGTCAAGGGTTCGCTCGAAGGTCCGGAGGAGGTTCTGGCGCGATCGGCTGCTTGCCGGTGCGGCGGTGTTGGCGATGGGCTTCGCGGGCTGGTTCGCCCTGCGGCCCGGCGTGGTGGCCACCGTCGTGCGCGTAGAGGTTTCCGGAAGCACAAATGCAGTGGCGGGTGGTTCACTGGCTCCAGGGGCACGCCTCCGTCTCGACCGCGGATTGGTCGAACTCGACATGGCAGGCCGGGGACGCATGATCGTCGAGGGCCCTGCGGATCTCGAACTCACCACTCCCATGCGCTCCGTCCTGCACCGCGGTCGGATCCTGATGCGAGTCAATCATGCGGGCCATGGCTATCGTCTGGAAACGCCCAAAGGCACCGTCGTCGATCTTGGAACCGAATTCGGCGTCTCCGTGGACGATCACCAGGCGGTGGAAACGCATGTCCTCGAGGGAGAAGTGGAGGCCATCCCTTCCAGCGGAGAAAAAGTCCTCCTCAGGAAGGACGATGCGATGCGTTTCAGCGACACGAAGGGCGAGCGTTTCCGCGCGGATGGCGGCGCGTTCTATACCGAGCTTCCACCTGTTAGAAACAGTGAGCCTGGTTCGATTCATTGGACTTTGGACTTCCAAGACGAGACCCGGGACGCGGCGGAAGCCACCGACCCGGGCTTCGCCAACAGTGCCATGGAACTCCGCCAGATGGATCAAGGAAGTCTTCCCCGGAAAACCATGGGCCGGTTCGGGCAGTGCCTCGAATTCGATGGCAAAGGGGGATATGCGGAAAGCGATTATCCCGGTGTGGGCGGCAAGGAACCGCGAACGGTATGCTTCTGGGTGAAGGTTCCCGTCGATTTCAGCCTCCGGGAGGGATTCGCCATGGTATCGTGGGGAAACTTCGACCACTCGGACCCCGGCGCCGTCTGGCAGATCTCGATCAATCCGCTTGCGGAAGACGGCCCCATCGGCCGCATCCGCGTGGGAGCCCACGGAGGCCAGATCGTGGGCCACACCGATCTGCGCGACGGCCAATGGCACCACATCGCGGTGGTTCTCTATCAATCTTCAAGAGCGGACATCGGCAGGCAGGTGCTGATCTATGTGGATGGCGGCATCGAACCGATCTCGCGCCGCGCCCTGCAGGAACTGGACACCCGCATCAATGGCTCGAACCACGGAGTCTGGCTCGGGCGGAACGTCACCTACACGAGGAGCGATCCGGCAAACAAGCATGGCGGCTTTTTCCGCGGATGCCTGGACGAGGTTTACATCTACAACGGAGCGCTCGCCCCTGGTGAGATTCGCGATTTGATGGCACGGAACAAACGGTCGAATTGAGCGTCCGCGTATCGCAAGGGCGCGGCAGGCCATGCATGACCGGCCTCAGGATCCCCAGTGGCAAATTGGAAATTGCCATGAACTCCCCTAACCCCTCAATTTCCGGAACATGAATCTCCGCTTCTGGAAATGGCCGTTGGCAAACCGGATCCTGCTCGGATTGGTCGCGGGCGCGCTGCTCGGGCTCGTGGCGGAGCGGACTATTACCGCTCCCGATGATGTGGCCCAGTTGAAATGGTGGCTTGAGAACGTGATCCAACCGCTTGGAAAACTGTTCATCCGCATCATCTTCATGATCGTGGTCCCGCTGGTGTTCTCGGCGATCGTGCTGGGCGTGGCGGAGATGGGCGATGTGAGGAAACTCGGGCGGATCGGCCTGAAGTCCCTCTTTTACACCATGCTTCTATCCGGAACGAGCGTGGTGATCGGCATCACGATGGTGAACGTGCTGGCCCCGGGAAAGGCGATGTCCGCGGAAACGAAGACCGAGCTCGCAAGCCGTTATGTTTCCGAAGCCGGCCCGCGCGTGGCCCAGGGAACCACCGAGCGTCCGCTGGCACAGACCCTGCTCGATCTGATTCCGCAGAATCCGCTGGCCGAGGCAGTGAACGCCTTCGCACCGAACTACACCGGCGGCGGCTTGATCTCAGTCATGGTCTTCAGCCTGTTCTTCGGCGTGGCGCTCGCGATGACGCCACAGGACAAGGCGGAACCGGTGCTCGCGTTGCTTCGCGGCATTTTCGAAGTCTGCATGCGCATCATCGGGTTTGCCATGAGTCTCGCCCCGATCGGTGTGGCATGCCTCGGGTTTTCACTCACCTCGCAGCTCGGACTGGATGTCGTCCGCAGCCTTGGTTTCTACACCCTCGTCGTTCTGTTAGGTCTGGGGTTCCACTTGTTCGGAACCTACTCGTTGTTTCTGAAACTCGTCGCCAAGGAGTCTCCATTTAAGTTCTTCAAAAACATCTCCGAAGTCCTGATCACCTCCTTCAGCACCTCATCGAGCAACGCCACGCTGCCGGTGTCGCTTCGAGTGGCAGAGACAAATCTCAAACTGCCGCCGAGGATCAGCCGCTTCGTGCTCACTGTGGGTGCCAGCGCCAATCAGAACGGCACCGCCTTGTATGAAGGTGTGACGGTCCTGTTTCTTGCGCAGGTCTTCGGTGTGGATCTCACGCTGAGCCAGCAGATCGTCGTCGCGCTGATGTGCATCATCGCCGGATTGGGCACCGCAGGCGTCCCCGGCGGCTCGCTTCCACTGGTGGTGGGTGTGCTCGTCACCATCGGCGTGCCGGGCGAGAGCATTGCGATCATTCTTGGAATCGACCGCCTGCTCGACATGTGCCGGACGACGGTGAATGTGGTGGGAGACTTGGTTTGCGCCGCCTTGGTGGCCCGGGGTGAGGACGCCGCAGCGACCTGAGATCCCGCTTTGGTGACGACATCGGAATTTGACAGCTCCCCATCGCGGTTCAAGTTTGCCAGCTTGATCCTCCACCCATCCTCCTCATGAAGTTCTCCATCCGGATTCCACTCATCGGAGCGCTCGCACTGGGCACAACGGTTCACGCAGCGCCGCCAACCGGCGGAATCACGCGCCATCTCTGGACTGGAGTCGGAGGCACGGCGGTCACGAACCTGACGTCGCTCACCTCGTTTCCCGCGAGCCCGAACCAGACCAGCGTGCTGACGAACTTCCTCGCGCCGCAGGACTTCGCGGACAACTACGGAACCCGGGTTTTCGGTTGGGTCCATGCTCCAGTCACCGGAAGCTATCAGTTCTACATCCACTCGGACGACAACAGCGAGCTCTGGCTCAGCACCAACGAATCACCGGACCGGAAGCGCAAAATCGCAAGCGTTCCGGGTTGGGTCACCGCGGGAAACTGGACGGGGTCGCCGGATCAGGCGTCGGTGAGCATTCCGCTCGTGGCCGGACGCTACTACTACATCGAGGCCCTGCAGAAGGAAGGCGGCGGCGGCGACAATCTCGGCGTGGGCTGGACCTATCCGGGACAAGCCAGCATCGCCTACATCCCCGCCAACCGGCTCAGCGAATGGCAGAACGTGGCCCCGATCGCCAATCCGGACACCGATTACGTGAGACCCGCCTCGCAAGTGATCGTCCGGGTTCTCGACAACGACCTCGATCCTAACGGAAACGCCAACCTCAACCTCGCATCCCTCTCGATCACAACTCCGCCGGGCCAAGGAACGGCCACCGTCCGCCCGGACGGCAAGATCCTCTACACCCACACCGGAAGCGGAAACGGAAGCGACACGTTCACCTATCATATCCAGGACCAGCAGGGGCTGGGCTCCAGCGCCTTGGTGACGATCCAGATCACCGACGCGCCGCGCCTTCCGCTCGCGGCTTCAAAAATGCCATCGGAACCACCCCCGCAGCAGATCGCGGCGATCAACGCGTTTCCCAGCATCTCCTTCTCCGAACCTCTCGCGCTCGATACCCCTCCCGGTGAAACGAACCGCCTCTTCGTGGTGGAAAAAGGCGGTGACATCGAGGTGATCGCCAATCTCGCGTCTCCCGCTCTCGGCGCGCAGCCGTTTCTCAATCTGGATTCCATCGTCAACGCGCGCTCGGGCGAGGTTTTCCAAAGCGGCGGCGAGCAAGGTCTGTTAGGCCTCGCGTTTCATCCGCAATACGCGACCAACCGGCGCTTCTTCGTTTACTACACGGTGAACCTTAACGGCGCGCGCCACCAACGCCTGTCCGAGTTCGCCTGTTCCACGGGCAATCCCAATCTGGCGAACGCCACATCCGAGAAGGTTCTCATCCAACAATCGGACGATTACGACAACCACAACGGCGGCGATCTCCATTTCGGAAACGACGGCTACCTCTACGTGAGCTTCGGTGACGAGGGCGATCAGAACGACGCGGGAAACAACTCGCAACGCATCGACAAGGACTTCTGGTCGTCCATCATCCGCATCGATGTGGACTTCGATCCCCTCAACTACAACTCCGATCCCAACCTGCGTCCTAACAGCCATGCCGCGGTGGTGATCGATCCGGGCACCGGAAACCCGCGCTACAAGGTGCCCGCGGACAATCCGTGGGTGGGAGCCACCAGTTTCAACGGACTCGCGGTGACGCCAGCCAATGTCCGCACCGAGTTCTGGGCTGTCGGCTTGCGGAATCCATGGCGGTTCTCGTTTGATCCACCGACCGGCGACCTTTGGTGCGGCGATGTCGGTGGAGGAAGCTGGGAGGAAATCAACAGGATCACCAAAGGCGGCAACTTCGGCTGGGCCTTCCGCGAAGGCACGGGCACCGGTCCGAAATGGAACCAGCGCCCCGGAGGATGGGCGGGGGCCATCGAACCGGTCTATGCCTATGGCCATGGTTCTGGAACCTATCAGGGGAACTCCGTGACCGGCGGCGTGCTCTATCGCGGCACCCGCATCCCCGCCCTAACAGGAAGATACCTCTTCTCCGACTACTCATCCGGCAACATCTGGTCGCTGAATCCGGCGAACAACGCGGTGGAGAGAATCGCCGGAGAATCCGGAATCGCCGGCTTCGGCGTGGATCCATCCAACGCCGACGTGTTGCTCG
>DAISZP010000041.1:246-5142 GCA_036824745.1 Luteolibacter sp. | reverse complement strand
TGCTCGCCGACCTCAACGGCCAGGTCCGGCGTCTCGTCAGCCAGGCGGTGGACACCGATTTCCCATCGACACTCGATGCGACCGGCTTGTTCGCCGACGTTTCCACCCTCACTCCATCCGCGGGATTGGTGCCTTATGATGTGAACCTTCCGTTCTGGTCGGATCATGCGACCAAACGCCGCTGGTTTGGCATCCCCGACACCGTTTCAAAATTCGGTTTCGATCGCGAAGGATCATGGAACACACCCGCCGGAGCCGTGTGGGTGAAACACTTCGACATCGAAATGCAGCGTGGCAATCCATCGTCCGCAAAACGTTTGGAAACCCGCGTGCTCGTCCGCAATGCCAGCGGTTCCTACGGAGTTTCCTATCGATGGAACACGGCGGGCACCCAGGCCACCTTGGTCGCCGACACGGGCGAGGAATTCGATCTGAGCATCGATGTCGGCGGCACTTCCACCATCCAACGCTGGAGGATTCCGTCCCGCGCGGAATGTTCCACCTGCCACACGCCGCAAGCGGGTCACTCGCTTTCGTTCCGCACCCGGCAGTTGAACCGGAGCGGACTGATCGGCCCGCTGAGTGGAAATTTCATCCAACTTCTATCCTACAGCGGCTATTTGCAAAATCTCGATGCCTCGCCGCTCACCATGGCGAAACACGTCGCACCGGACGATGGCGCGTATTCCCTCGAAGCCCGGGCCCGGGCCTGGCTGGATGTGAACTGCTCCTACTGCCACATGGACGGCGGCACCGCTCCGGCGAACTTCGACGCGCGTTCCAGCGTGCGCTTGTTTGAGACGGACACGGTGAACGTCACCCCCACGAGCGGCGTGCTGCACCCGGATGACAAACTGCTCGTCCCGGGTCAGGAAGACCGATCCGTGATCGTCCACCGCTCGTCCGTTAGAAATGGCTACACCCAGATGCCGCCACTTGCATCCAGCGTCACCGATCCCGCGGGAGTCCAGCTTCTCAAGGATTGGATCAACTCCGGCCTCGCCACGAGGAAGAGCCTCGCCGCGTGGACCGCGCAGCACCTTGGAAGCCGTCCGCCGGAGGACCAATCACCCGATGCGGATCCAGACGGCGACGGGCGGACGAACCGCGAGGAGTTTCTCGCCCACACGAATCCCCTGCTCGCGGATCAGGGCCCCGCGCCCGGAGGAAACCTCATCGGCGGAAACTTCCAGCTCACCCTCCCCGCCCTTCCCGGCCGGGGTGTTAGACTGGAGCATTCCGACGATCTCAGCGACTGGAACCTGTGGCCTGGTTCCGGAAACGACGGCCTCGAACGATCATCCGGCGCTCCATGGCAGATCACCGTCCCTCTATCAGAAAACCGCGGGTTCTTTCGCGCGGTGATCGAGGAGCGCTGAGCCAGCGATCAACGCCGCGGTTTCTCAATAAGAATGACATTGCGGGCTTTTCCCCGGGCTGTCATCCGGCTGAGCGACGGAATGTGAAGTTTCTCAAACACGGAATCCGCACCCTGTTTCGCAATGTAGTGTTTCTGGATTTCCCGCGCGAGCCATTGGGCCTTCGGAAAATCGATGGGAAGCGACCTTTCGTCCGGATCACTCGCATCCGACTTGAGGAAGTTGTTGAAATGATTGAGGACGATGTGCCGCGGGCGCAGCGCTTCCAGATGTTTGATCAGATGACCATCGAGGTGTTCGACACCCGGCGTGGGCGCGATGACCACATCGACCGGAGCGATGCCCTTGGGAATCCAATCCGGATCTCCCGGGCCGCCGAGAAACACCACCCTGAAAGTGGTCCCGTCCGGCGAGGACATTTCTATCAGGTAGTTGAGGACCTCACCGCAGACGTAGTCGAACACCGTTTCGGGTCGTTCCGGCGGATGATCGAGCGTGCCATCGAACAACAACACGCCGCAGGACAAGTGCGGATTGTGCCGTCCCTGAAATGCACGGATCCTGAGACGGTGGTTTGCGCGGGGCACGAATTCATCCCCCGCATTCACCGGATTGCAGCGAGACGAAACCTCATCGTCCTTCCACGCGGCGACAAGATTGCAACTGGTGGCGCTGCCAAACAGGGGCACCCTCGCGCGTTTCCAATCCGGCAGGGATAGCGCCGCATGAGCGTCCAGCAAATGATCGTAGTGAGCGTGGTTCACGATCACCGCCGCAGGGGGATCCAGCAGCCCGAGGGTTTGTCTCACCCGCTCTCCATCGGATTCCAGCCCCCGGAGCTTGATCCCGTTCGTGACAAACTGATCCGTGACGACGCTCAATTCGCCGAGCCGGATCTCATGGCAAGCCGATCCGAACCAGAGGATCTGAAGCGTGTCCACAAACCCCGCATCGTTTTTTGACAAACTTTTGGCAGAACGGACGATCTCGATGGATGCCCCATCGACGGCTGGCATTTCCGGCACTTGCGCGCAGCCCGCCGCTAACAGAATGGCGACGGCCCGCGCGCGGCACAGCATTCCCCTTCGGACACCGGATGTCATGGGAAGCAGGATTTCAAGGGGTCGGCGTCACCGCGATGCGGAAGAACCGTTTCGGCGAACCGGGCCCGGGCGCGGCGACGCTGTGACTGACGGTTCCGCCGGTACCCGGCACACTGGCGATCTCGAACCAATCCGATAGATTGTCACTCATGAACACGCCGTAGGTCTGGCCGGATGTCGTGGTCCAGGAAAAGCTGCTGCTTCCCGTGGGTGAGAGCGTGTACGAGGTGAGGGTGATCGCGGGAATCGGAACGGCCGACGTGGAACCCGCGCTGTAAGTGGTGAATCCCGGTGGTGCCGGTGATGGCATGCTGGCCGCGATGTGACCTACAAAGGAACCGACCGGAGCGGGAATCGATTGCGACGCTCCGGACAACGGAACGTATGAGCCCGGAGCCGCCGGAGTGGCAGATGCCGAGCCTTCCGAAGGTACATAGAATCCCGGAACCGCCCGCTGGATGGTGGAGGATCCCGCCGCCGGAACGTAGTGACCTAACGGAGCCGCAATCGCCGCCTGCATGCCCGCAACCGGGGTGTAGGTTCCGGGATCCGCGGGAAACGCGATCATCGAGCCCGCGAAAGGCACATAGGATCCGGGAGGTGCCGGGGTTTGGGAATCCGCACCTGGCAACGGGACGTAATAACCGGGCGAGGCCGGAATCCCTGACCGCATTCCTTCAACGGGCGCATAGTAGCCGGACGCCACCGCGACCGGAGTGGAAGATCCTTCCGAAAATGTCACGGTCCCGGCAGCGGCCGCGTATTGTTTGGATTCACCAACGCCCGGAACGTAATAGCCAGGACTTGCGGGGATCTGCTGGCTCATGCCGGCCACCGGCGTATAGTGTCCCGGGCTGCATGGAGCCGCGGAAGACGATGCCGCACTCGTCACATAGCTGCCCGGAGGCGCCGGCGTCTGGCTGGTGGATCCGGTGGTGGAAACAAAGTATCCGGGACTGGCCGGAACCGCCTGGCTCATCCCGGCAACCGGTGTGTAGTAACCCAGCGGACAAATCGTTGGAGATGTCGCGTTCGCAGTCGGCACGAAATATCCCGCAGGAGCGGCGACCACATTCGAGCCATCGATGTAATAGCCGGGCGGGCTTTCGATCGCATGACACACGGAAATCATGGCGAGAAGTGGAATGGCGATGCGGATTGGTTTCATGAATCGGGGAGGTTTGGAATCGATGGAACAAACTTCTTTGCTCCAACTCATGCTAGGTTTGAGAATCCCACCCGGTGCCGTCAACCAGTTTCAGACTTCCGGCAAACCCGGTGCGGAAAGCAATCGCGGCCCGGATTCGTATCAATGCCCCATGAGATTCGGCAGCGTTGTTTGTTTCCTGTGTTTGACCTTGTCCGCAGCCGCCGACTTGCCGGGTTGGAAACTCGTGTGGAACGACGAGTTCAACGGAGTCTCCATCGATTCGACGAAGTGGGTGCCTTGCGAACGGGCGAAGTCGGATTGGAATGATACGATGAGCAAGGATCCGCGGTGTTTCAAAATCGGAGGCGGCACCTTGCGGTTGATCGGCATGGTCAACACGGACACGGCCAAGGATCCATCGCCCTTCATCACCGGCGGAGTGACCAGCAAGGGGAAGTTCGAAGTCCAGCATGGAAAGGTGCTGATCCGCGCGCGTTTCAAATCCGCCAAGGGCGCGTGGCCGGCACTCTGGCTGCTCGGCAGCAAGGGACGTTGGCCCCACAACGGGGAAATCGATCTGATGGAACACCTCAATTTCGACGACAAGGTCTATCAGACGATCCATTCGTTCTACGCGAACGAGATCGACAAGACCCACAAGAACCCGCCGAAAGGAACCACCGCGCCGGTCAAGCGGGATTCGTTCAACACCTACGGAGTCGAATGGGATGCGGAGCGCGTCGTGTTTTCGGTGAACGACAAACCCACCCTCACCTACCCGCGGGTGGCGGCGAAGGGTGCGGAGCAATGGCCCTTCGACCAGCCATTCTATCTGATTCTTTCGATGCAGATCGAGGGAAGCTGGGTGGGCAAGGCGGATCCGGAGGATTATCCGGCGGATCTTGAAATCGACTGGGTGCGGGTTTACAAGAAGCCATGAAGAATACCGCCACGATGTTGCTCGCGCCTTTGTTTCTCGTAATGCCGATGTGCGCAAACTCCAAGAATCGCTCGGAAAAACGCAGCACCGAGCAACTGGAGGCCGCGTTCCGTCGCAAGGACGACAACCACGACGGCTATCTATCAAGAGACGAGTTCCTTGCGAACGCGAAGGATCCCAAACGTGCCGCGAAAACCTTCGAGAAGCGGGACCGGAACTGGGACGGGAAACTCAGCGAGCAGGAGTATGTGACGCACATCACGCGGGCGCTGCGCTGACACCATTTCTAACCGTGGCCACAGCCGCCGTGGCCGCATCCGCAGC
>DAISZP010000041.1:0-236 GCA_036824745.1 Luteolibacter sp. | reverse complement strand
CGCCATGGGAGGACGCCGGCGACGAACTCCTGCTGGTGATCAAGCCCATTCCGCCGACAATCACCCGGCGGATCGGTTCGCCGGTTTCCGGGTGAAGTTTCAGCGGTGCGTCGTGGATGCTCTGCTTGATTTCAAAGCGGCGGACTTCCGGATCGCTCTCGTTGGGAATGGTCTCGTAGAGGTAGATCATGGACTTGATGGAAGCACGGCCGGCCCGGCAGGCAAGCCGGAACATT
>DAISZP010000583.1:0-2800 GCA_036824745.1 Luteolibacter sp. | reverse complement strand
CGGCGGGTTGGACAAAATCGGAACGGCGCGGCGCAAGCCCCATGCCTCGCGAATCAGTCAGCATTTGGTGACCATGGGCAGTAGACTACCATCATCCGGGCGTCAGGTTGATTCCGGGGAGAGGTCATCTTCGAATAAGCCTTCCTGTTTCATTTTCTCGTCAAATTCCCCCACAAACTTTCTCACAAAGGTTTCGGCCATCTTGTGCGAGTGAATTCTCTGAGATGGAGTCGGTTCAGCATCAACCGCCTTCAACAAGAGTTCGAATTTCACCTTTCTAATTTCAAGGAAAAGCATCATTTTTGTTAGCTTGTTGTATTCCTCTTGAGCCTTCGCAGATCTCTCCAATTCATCCTTTTGCGCCTTGAACTCGTCAATTTGCTGATTGAGTGCCACTTGCTGCAAATTCAATGCCTCTGTTTGGGCCTTCAAATCTCGGGACTGAAATAGAATCGAAATCACAAGTCCGAGGAATGCGGCGGCCGAAAGCACCACTCCAATGGCTCCAAACTGATCGCCGAATTGGGCTCGCCTTTCGTAAGATTCGCCGAACATCAGAAACAGAAGAAAATGGTATGCGACCATTAACGCAATGATTACAATCATGCCACCACCGAAGGCCTTCCATAGCGGCCCCATCACGCTCTTATCCGAACTCTCTTTCATGGGGCGAGGCTACAAACTGCTTTGCATCAAGCGGAACTACAAATTTCCAAGTATTGTCGAATCAGCGAATTCACTTGGCTGTCAATCGATCCAGCCTCCGCTTCACGTTTTCTGGCTCGTTCGAGTGCTGGTCCACTTCGCGGAGGGTTGCCACAACGCTTCAAGAATCGGTGAACAAAGAGCAACGCTTTCTCAGCTCTTGAGAAGTACCCCGTCTAGGACTCGAACCTAGGACCAAAAGATTAAGAGTCTTCTGCTCTACCAACTGAGCTAACGAGGCTTTTACTCCGCTCGTCGCGGCGTTTGCTGCGGACGACGGCGGGAGATTGATCGGGAGTCCGGCGGAGCGCAACCGGAAAATTCGCTTTGTTCATCCGGCGGTCGCGCGGGCGATGACGGCCTTGGCGAGCAAGGGCCGGCGTGCGGCCTCGATGGGACGCAGCGAGAGGTGAACGCCGCTGGTTTTCTCCGCATTGTGATGCAGCGTGAGACGGTGGAAACTCCCATCGACCTCGGCGGAATGGATCTCCTGCCATGAGATAAGGTTCATGCCGGCGGCCGGCCGGAAGAAGGGAAAGATTTCGATGCCAAGGGGTGTTAGAATGAGATAGGCGTGGCGGGTGAGGCGCACGGCAAAACGCGCGGCGAGGATGGAGAGCGCGAAGGGAACAAGACACCAGAGTGGATGCGGCAGGGCAGGATTGATGTCCCGATAGATGGAGGTGGCGATCAGGGTGAGCGCGGCGGCGGCGAGCACGGCCGCGGTGATCCAGAATACGGCGGCTTGTCCGGCGCGGGTGAAGCGCAATTCTTTTTCCGGAGCTTGGATTTGTCCCGCCATGGGAAATCAGAGGGCGGCGACGAATTCGTTCACGGCGTTTTCCGCGGCGGTGAGTTCGCGTTCGAAGAGGTTGAGATCGAAGCCGCGTTTTTCCAGGACGGAGGCACTCTCACAGGAACCGATGACGGCGACGATCCGCTCAAGGCCGAACAGCGACGCGCCTCCCTTGCAACGGTGAAGTTCCTCGCGAAGGCCCTTGAAATCGCCTTCCGCGATCATCGCGGACCACCCGGTCATCTTGCGCCGGGTGTCGTTGAAATAATCAAAGGCCAGCTCCTTGAGGCCAATGGGGTCACCATGTGCCATTTTCTTGAAGCTCGCCGGGTTCATGGGAACGAGGTGGTCCATCGCAAAGCCCGTAGGATTCATTTTCAAACCGGATTTTCAGAAGTCAAAAATCGCGTAATGTTCAAAAACTCAAGCTCCGGCGGCGAGGTCGCGTTCCAGTTTGTGGGCGAGATCCTCCCTGCCGGTTTCCCTCGCGAGCCGGATGCGGAGGGCGAGGATTTCCGGCTGATGCAGCTCGGTTTCCGGGAGTGAAGCGAGGGTTTCCGCGGCGGATTCGAAATCGCCGATGGCGAGGGCCCCTTCGATTTGTACGAGCGGCTCCGGTGCTTCCCCGGCGAGTGGCACGGTTTTGTAAACGGCCCACTTGGCTTGGTCCGGGAGATCGGCCGGGACGTCCGGGCCGCTGATGCTTTCGAGATAGACGAGTTCGTCGCCGTCCTTGTGCCGCCGCCAGGTATTGATGGCGATGACGAGGATGAAACCGAGAATCACGAAGGAGGCCTCCAGAATGAAGGGCGTGGTCAACGCGCCGATCATGGTGCCGATCCACTCGCCTAGCAGGCCGGGCAGGTAGCGCCAACCGGTGAGCGCCAGGCAGATCAAGACCGTGAGCGTGAGCAGGATGCCGCCACCGATGGCGATCTGTTTTCTCCGTTCTTGGTCTTCCGCGGGGATCATGGGCGGCGGAACGGTAGCGCGGTTCCGCGGGATTCCCAACCCCGGAAATCCTCAATTTTACTAAAGTTTTCTTGATTATTTTAAAATTTTGAACATTTTTAGCCCGGAGTGTTCGGAGTCTTTAAAATCAAAACGCTGCTGTTCGGATTGCTGCTGGCCTGTCCGCCCGTGGCGGCGTGGATGGCGCACAGCCGTGAAACGCGGAAGCACGAACCGCTCTCGGCCTCGGCGCGACCGGTTTCCGTTTCTCCCAATCTCCGGGAAACCGCGAAGATTCCGGTGGAAGTGGTGACTCAGGGGCATGGCACGGAGACGGTTTACGTGAAC
>DAISZP010000582.1:0-2808 GCA_036824745.1 Luteolibacter sp. | reverse complement strand
CCTAACCGCGGAGGTTTTCGAGGTGGTGGCTCCGCTGTCCGTTCCGATGAAGATCATTTCGCTCATGTAGGAACAGAGATTGAAGGCCCGATAGAAGTTGGCAAGAAATACCGCCGCCGTTTCCCGGGCGATTCGATGGATCCAACAATCCACGGATGTCCGGTTGACACCCGCGACGCCGCGTCATCCACTGGCGCGGGATGAACGACCACTCCGAAACCCTGATCGACCTCGCGCTGGCCGAGGACATCGGCGATGGCGACGTGACCTCGCTTTATTTTGTGCCGGAAAACCGGACCGCCCGCGCGTTTGTCGCGGCCCGCACGGAGGGTGTCGTTTCAGGAGTCGAGCTCGCGGCCCGGGTTTTCTCCAAAGTGGATCCGGAAACGGATGTGGAGATTCTGATTCCCGACGGCAGCCGAGTGACGGACGGGGCGCTGCTGATCCAGGTATCCGGCAAGGCGCGTTCGATTCTCACTGCGGAACGCACGGCTCTCAATTTCATCCAGCGCCTGAGCGGAACGGCCACACTGACCGCTGCTTACGTCGAACAGACCAAAGGAACCCGCGCCCGCATCCTGGACACCCGCAAGACCACGCCGGGTTATCGTTTGTTGGAGAAACGCGCCGTCGTTGATGGCGGCGGCGTCAATCACCGACTCGGCCTCTACGACCGGGCCATGGTAAAGGACAACCACCTCGTGGCGGAAGGTGGATTGGAAGCACTGCAAGCTGCGATCAAGCGGCTGAAATCCGAAAAACCGGGCGTCGAAGTGGAACTGGAGGCGGACGACCTCGATCAAGTCCGCGGGTTTCTCGGACTCGACGGCGTGGATCACATTTTGTTAGACAACATGAGCCTCGAAGAACTCCGCGAAGCCGTCGAACTGCGCGGCCAGCCGGGGAAACCATACCTTGAGGCCAGCGGCGGCGTGAATCTGGAGACCGTCCGCGGAATCGCGGAAACGGGAGTGGATTTCATCTCGGTCGGAGCGTTGACCCATTCCGCGCCGGCTTTGGACATTGGTTTGGATTTCATACCGGATTCGAACGAGTGAATGCCGAGTTTCAAGATGCCGCCTCGATGTTTCCGGATCCCTTCCGGCTGCTGGTGCGCGAAACATCGACTTCCACCAACGACGATCTGCGGAAGCTGGCCACGGACGGCGCTCCGGAAGGACTCGTGCTGCTCGCCCTTGATCAAACCCAAGGCCGCGGCCGGAGAGGGGCGGCTTGGTTTTCAAAACCCGGCGAATCTCTCGCGTTTTCGATCCTCGTCCGCCCCGAAGAGCCCAAATCCTTGTGGCCAAGGCTCGCACTGGCCGCCGGAGCCGCCGTGGCCGAAGCGGTGGAGTCCTTCGGCGTCGAAGCGGGCATCAAGTGGCCGAACGATGTGTGGGTGCGCGGCTTGAAAATCGCGGGCATCCTCGTGGAAGCCGGCAAGGATTTCGCGATCGTCGGGATCGGTTTGAATGTCGGTTGCCGGGAGTTTCCCGGAGAGGTCGCCGAAATCGCCACCTCACTGGCGATCGAAACCGCCGCCGACATCCCGCGGGCGGAGGTGCTGGGAGCGGTGATCCGTCGATTCGCGGCAATGCAACGGCAGATCGGCGCGGAGTTCGACCTCCTGCTTTCATCCGTCCGGGAACATTGCGTCCTGACGGGCAAGCGCGTCTCGCTGCTCACCCCGGGCGGCGTCAGGGAAGGCATGGTCGAAGGCATCGCCGCGGGTGGTGAATTGATGTTCCGCACGGAGAGCGGCTTGGAACATCTGATCCAGGCGGACGAAGTGAGGATTCTCGGTTGATCCGAGCACTTCCGGATTTCCTTTCCCGGCAACCACGCCAAAGTGGACGCATGAGAATCGCCCTGACCATATTCCTGGCCTTCGCAGCAGTTCTTCTGACAAGCTGTTCCTTCTTCAAGAAATCCCCCAAAGAAGACGAAGATTCGGAAAAGCCGAAAGTCGAAGCTCCCAAGCTGGTCGGCCGCGTGGCCTCGATCCCCCATGATCGGAAGTTCGTCCTGATCCAGAGTTACGGACCATGGAAATCGGACGCCGGAGCGATTCTGACCACCCGCGGGCCCGACAACCGGGCTGCCAATTTGCGTGTCACTGGCGAGAAACTCCGCGATCTTGCGGCCGCCGACGTTCAATCCGGGACCGTTGAGATCGGTGACGGGGTCTATTCCCATCATGTGCCGAAGCCGCCTGAAGTTTCGGCAGAAACCGAGACCGCCGCACAAGTCCCTGATTCTCAGACGACAGAGAAAACTGAAAATGTTCAAAAAAATAATTAACTTTTCACGAATTCTTTTCTTTAAAAACCTCTAGGTTTCCTGTATTTCAAAAACGTCCCGACCAGCACAGACTTTGAACTAAAAAGTTTCTTCATTTTAGGGTTGATTACTATCCGCAAACCCGGGTAGCTTCTCTTCCGCAATGGCTGTGCCCCCTTACATGTCCCGAAACATGAACACTACAACCAGCCATAATGAAAACCATGAACGCCTCGGGCGCTTCGGTGAAAGCCGATGCGGACCGTCTTGCTGACTTCGTCCTATTTACTCAACGGAGCTGCATCCTGAACCTGTCCACAGAGTTGAACAAAGGAAACATTTCGTTTCCCCAGTTCTTCCTGCTGACGTACTTATCGAGTGAGGAATACCTGACCATGTCCGACATTGCGAAGAAGATGGGTCATTCGACTGCGGCCGCCACCGGCCTCGTTGATCGACTTGAGAAGCTCTCGTATGTCGAGCGGGTCCACGCCGCGGAAGATCGCCGCAAAATCATGGTGCGCATCA
>DAISZP010000040.1:0-18421 GCA_036824745.1 Luteolibacter sp. | reverse complement strand
CGGCGAAGGTTGAAACGACATCCCGCCACCTCCTGAAGTCCGGCGAAAGCCTGTATGCGACGCCTGAGTTTCTCGCCTCGGTATGGGGTGCGATGAAACTCCACGAAGGCATGGGAACGCTGCTGCTTTTTTCGGACCGCCTGGAATTTCAAGCCGGGCTCGCGAGGAGGATCATTCCGTTGGCGGACATCCGGCGCCTTGATCTGGTCAAATATCCGTTCCTCCAAAGTCCGGCCGGACTGCGGTCGATCCGGGTGGAGTTCGAAGACCAGGGGTCGAATGCCAGTCTGGTTTTCACACCCGCCAATGGATACTTCTCATTCGTCGGCACCACGAACCGTCGGGTTTTCGAGTGGATCGACGCACTTCGCGACGCCATCGCCACCTCGACGAGAGTGGAACCCGCGGGTTCGGCCCCGGCGATTCCTTGTCAGGAGTTTTCCTCGGAGGGCAGGTTCGTGAGCGCATTCGTCATGCTCGCATCCTTCGCTGCATTGTTCGGTGTTCTAACGGCGCTGTCGGTGTCGGGTTCATGGCGGAATCTTCTGCCGGCCGCGATTCCCTTCATTTTCGGAATCTCCTTCGTGCTCGCACTCGCATGGAGGCAGCGGCGGCAAGGGCTGCGTGAACACCCGCTTGCGGAACAGCCCCCGGACTCCGGCGGACGCCTTCCGGGCACGGTGGGTTTCACGGTGATCGTGGTGGTCTTGTTGCTCGTCCTAACAGGAACAGGCAATGCCATGGGGATGATGATTGGTGCCGGTCTTGCCTTGTTGATCGGTTTGATCGGATTCGCCAAAGGCGGCTTTCGCATGGGATTGCTAGTCGCACTGGCAAGTCTCGGCGTGGCCGGAACCATGGTGATGCTGATTTACCGCAAGCAAGCCGCACCGCCAATGCGGAACGAAACCGCGGCGTTCGGTCCGGTGATCGAGGTCACATTGTCTGGTCCCACTGCCGGGAGTCGCTGTGTCCTGGATTTTGAAACCGGAAACTTGCTTGATCCGCCCGCGGAGGTAGTGCCTGTCTTGAACAACTACGTTTCACAACTCCCTCCCGCCGCATTGAGATGGTTGCGGGATAGTGGTGCCGATGCGGTGCTCGCACCGGATGGTTCGGTCCGTCTGATAGAGGGTGTGGTTTTCAACCCGACCCGGGAGGGCAGGGCGCTGGCGTGGGATGATTTCACTCCCGGCCAGGTGATCGGAGCCGTGGCGGCCATGAGCGATGAGCAACGGCGCGCCTCGGGGAATCAACCAGCCTTCCATCTGGTGACTTTGCGTCAACCCGCCGCAGTGGCTTTTACCACCCGCGAACGTTCTTGTGGCGTCTTGCAGATTCTCGCTGCGTCCGAGCAGCCACATGGATTGAGGATCCGCTACAAGCTGGTGCAAAACCCGGCGGCAACTCCGCCACTGCCACGTGGCTACCAGCCTAGCCACAACCCGCCGCTCCCGCCCGCTTATGAAAAGCCGCTGGAATCGCAAACTCCCACGCCTGTCGTGGCGGGGAAACCCGAGAATGCCGATTCCGCCGACGAACAGGCGCGGAAAGAAACCCTCAAAACCATCAACGCGATCAACGACACCAACCGGTTTCTCGATCTCGAACTCGCGGTGATCGATGCCAAGGCGGGCGGCATGGATGACAGGCATCCTACGGTGATAGCGGCCGCCAACGTGCTCGACCGTTACAAGGAAACGCATCCGAACGTGCCCGATGACGTTTGGCGGATGCTCGTCGGAGATCGCCTCGATAAGGCGAAAGTGGATCTCACAGCTTTGACCCAGAATGGTCTCGGTCAGGCGCATCCCACCGTGGTGGCACAGCAGGCCAGAGTGAGGGCACTGGAGAAGTTGCTGGAGAAGCCAATGACGAAGAATGACTCAAATACCATCAATCAATCAGCTCAAGGAGACAAGATCGCTCTCGAAGACCTGGCGCTCCACATGATCGTCGCGATCCGTGAGAAGGACGATGCGAAGTTGAAGTCGCTGGCTGCGGATCGGATCAAGGGATGGACCGAATCGCTTCCTGCGTTCGCAGTGGAATTGCGCGAGCACTATCGCCAGATCATGGGCGACGAGAAGTTTGAGATGAAGGCCGGTGAATCACTGGTCGATGGTGATTTCGGTGCCGTGCGATGCACCGGTCCCGCGGCCTTGCAAGGGAAGTGCCTTGTGATGCTGTTTGTGAAGACGGAGGCGGGCTGGAAAAACCAGTTGCTGCGCGCGGCAACGGAAAACGTCGCGCTGAAAGATCTGCTCGCGGATTTCAGAAAGCAGATGGAGAAATCCAAGCCCGCGGAAAAACCGCCCGGGAACTAGCAAAGTCGATTTCCACTCGCGGGTTGTAACAAGAGGGCCGGATTCTTTAAGGAATACCTGTGACCAGACACGGGACGACGCCATCAAAGACCGCCGCGGGTTTTCCCGTGACCCGTTGGTCATTGGTGATCGAGGCGGCAGGCGATGTGGATTCTTCGTTGGAATCCTTGTGCCGTCAGTATTGGCAGCCGGTTTACGCGGTGGCGAGGCAGGCGGGAAACGATGTGGAAACCGCCAAGGATCTGACCCAGGGATTTTTCGCTAGACTGCTAGAGAAGGGCTGGCTGGCTTCGGCGGATCGCGACAAGGGGCGTTTCCGGACCTTTCTGGTCACGGCGCTCAAGCGTTACATGGTCAACGAGTGGCATCGCGAACACGCTGCAAAGCGCGGCGGATTCGCTGAGTCTGTGCCTCTGGATCCGGAGATGG
Organism: Luteolibacter sp.; assembly: GCA_036824745.1. Classification (GTDB taxonomy): domain Bacteria; phylum Verrucomicrobiota; class Verrucomicrobiia; order Verrucomicrobiales; family Akkermansiaceae; genus Luteolibacter. The sequence continues at coordinate 15,665 of DAISZP010000040.1, read as the reverse complement.
CGGAACGGGTGAGTTCGCTGGAAACACGCCGAGATCTATCACCGGACGCGTTGTTTGACCGGCGCTGGGCGCTCGCGTTGCTGGACGCCGCGCTCCACCGGCTGGAGGAGGAATGTCCGGAGTTCGGTCTGCTCAAGGACAGCCTGACCGCCGGCCGCGGCGAGACCGACTACGCGGAATTGGCGGTGAAACTCAGCACTAGTGAGGGTGCGGCGCGCGTGGCGGTGCACCGGCTGCGCAAGCGCTATCGCACGGTCATCCGCGACGAAGTGGCCCGCACCGTGGCGGATGAGAACGAGGTGGAGAACGAAATGCGCGCCTTGATGGACGCGTTGCTGTAACAAACGGCGGAGATTCCTGAATCCATTAGCATGACGGAGAACCCACATACTTGCTCGCGCTGCGGAGAGACGCTTTCGGAAGACGCCGCGGGCGGACTTTGTCCGCGCTGCCTCATGGCGATGAATTTCGATTCCAGAACGATGCCCGAGGGCGAAGAGCTGCCTCATATGGCGCCGTTTTCTCCGGAGGAGCTCGCCGAAAAGTTTCCCCAATACGAAATCCTCGAATGCCTCGGCCGCGGCGGCATGGGCGTGGTTTACAAGGCGCGCCAGAAGTCGCTCGACCGCATTGTGGCGATCAAAATCCTGCCGCCGGAGCGCGTGGGTGAGGCGAAGTTCTCCGAGCGCTTCGCCATCGAGGCCGCCACGCTCGCGAAGCTCAGCCATCCGAACATCGTCACCGTGCACGACTTCGGCGTGGCTGATGGATTATTCTTCATCGTGATGGAATACGTCGATGGAGTGAACCTTCGAGATCTCCTGCGAGAGGGGAAACTGGAACCCCAGCAAGCCCTTGCCATCGTGCCGCCGATCTGCGACGCGCTGCAATACGCCCACGACAAGGGCATCGTCCACCGCGACATCAAGCCGGAGAATCTTTTGTTAGATCGCGATGGCCGCCTGAAAATCGCGGACTTCGGCATCGCCTCGCTGATGGGCGCGGCGGGTGAGATCGCGGGCACTCCGCCTTACATGGCGCCGGAGCAGAACGGCGCGAAGACCGATCACCGTGCGGACATCTACGCGCTGGGTGTGGTGCTTTACGAAATGCTCACCGGCGAACGGCCCGGCAAGGAACTCGTCGCGCCCTCGCGAAAAGTTCAGATCGATGTGCGCCTTGATGAAATGGTGCTGCGTGCCTTGGAAAAGGAACCCGAGCGCCGCTATCAGACGGCAGGCGAATTCCGTACGGTGGTGGAAACGATCCATGCCCCGCCGCCGCCGATGCAGCCCATGGCGGCTGTGCCTCCTCAAAAACCGCCGGGCATGTCCCGCCGTTGGTGGTGGGTGTTTCCGATGATGGTCCCGGTCAGCGTGATTCTCGCGCTGATGGCGGGGACGATTTTCAATTACGTCATTCCCAAGAAGTTTGAAGCTTTGGCCACCGTTCGATTCCGGACAATCGAAGGTGCGCCGCTCCCTTCGGGATCGACAGTCACGCCGATGGTCCGGATCCAGTCTATCCAATCCCTCATGGAAGTCTCAAAGAGATTGGATCTTCCGAACCGATGGATGCTGAAAGAGCATGAGGTGATCCCGGTGCTCAAGAGTTTGATCGCTGTTCAACTGATTCGTGGCACGGATTTGGTGACCATCAAGGTGCGACACACCAACCCACAGGATGCGGTGGATGTGGCGAATGCAGTGGTGGAAGTGGCGACAGCCGATCCGCAGGCCCGGGTGTTTCTTCATGATCAACCTGTGTTTCCGCAATGGCCGGTTTCGCCCAATCTCACCCTGAACCTCGTATTGGCAGGTGCCTGCGGATTGTTTGCATCGCCTGTATTGGGATGGATTCTGGCAGCGATTCTCCACCGCTTGTTTCCGGTTAAGCCGAGCGCGGCTTCCGGCAATGGATCTGCGGCGCGGGTTCTAACCGCTTCCAACCACCAGGCTACAGAGCGTCGGGATGCGACTGTGCCGTCCATGCGGTCGCCGGAAAGAACTCCGGTGGAGGAAAACGCGCTTTCATCCGGAAGGAAGAAACAACGCCGCAAGAAATTCAGTTTCCGCCTGCACGACCGGACACCGAGCAAGGCGGCGTTGTTAGGTGTTGCGGCGCTGTGTCTGTTCGTCGGTTGTTTGATTCCCGTGGTGGGCGAGCCCTTGTGGCGTCTGTTCACTTCCGAAGGCGGCTTGAATGAGGCCGCCTCGCTCTCCTCGTCCGCCGCCGCCGGATTGCCGGTTTGGCTTTGGGGATTGTGTGTGGGGGTGCTGCTGGTGTTCGTGACGATGGTGTTCTTCCTGGTGCTGGTGTTCAGGAGCAACGGCTCGGGAGCCTCGAAGTTCCTCGCGGCATTTGTGCTTCTCCTGCTCTTCGGGGTTACGATGGCGGTGCTGGTGGGTGCTGGGCTTTACGCCAACTTCGCGCATCAGCGGGATGTTTCCCGGGAGATGATGCGGCATGAAATGCAGCGGCCCTTCGCCCGTTAGATGGTCACTGGCTCCGCGGCACGCGTTTCTCGATATGGGGGACGAGCGGGGAACTCGGATTCTTGTTCATCCATTCGATCACCGCCGCCTTGTCGCCATCGCCGTTCATGGTGCCGAGGACGAAGGAGGTGAGGGTGGGTAGATTGAGGTCGGAAACCTGATCCGATGAGGTGACGTTGTTCAACAGTTTCAGTTTGTCCGGCATGTAGTACCAGCGGTATCTCTGCAGGGCGCTGAGCGTCGCATCGGTGGGATCCTGGCCATATTGAGTGAGCTTGATCACCACGTCGCTGGCCTGATCGACATCACGCGCATGATCCGCCTTCCAAAGGAGTTTCTCCGCGGACTGGTTGAAGAGATTGTTCGCGAACTGCTCGTTCTGGGGATCGGACTTGTCGAGCTTGGAGGCGAACTGAAGCACCTCGTCCAGCGCCTCGACGCCGCCGCTCTGGACCACGTTCCAAGTGAGATTCCCGGCGCACCCGCCGCGGCGGTCCGCGGGGATTCCGGCTAACAGTTTGAGTGCGTCCTTCGGATCGGCGAGTGCGGCACCGGCGATGATGGCTCCGTAGCACTCGTTGGAAACGGGGTGTCCATCCGTCTCCGCCTTCCTGAGCCAGGCCAAGGCCGCGTGCGAATCCTTGGAACTCCATCCGTAGAGCGTGTGCCAGTTCGAGTCGCTCTTTTTGTCGAGCCCGTCCTTGAGACGGAGATTCATTGCCTGTTCACCCGCCACTTGGCCGGAGCGGAACAGGGAGAGCTTCCATTCCTCCCCTTGGTCGCGGCCGGTCTCACGGGAGAGTTTGGCGAAGGCGTCCACCACTTCCTGCCAGTTGCTTGCGTCCATGTGCAGCAGGCATTCCGTGAGCTGCCGGCGCATCTCGACCGGGTCTGATAGATGGATGGCGTTCCGCGTGAGACTTGGAAGTTCGCCGGGCTTCGCCTTGCGGATCCGGTCGATGTTGTTGGTTGGGGAATCCGCGCGGGAAGATCGTTCGCGTTTGCCGGAGCGCTTCTCCGGGGAATCCAGCTCCGCTTGTTCCGGATCGGTAGGTTTCCGGGAGGTCGCCTTTCCAATGACGATTCCGGCGGAAAGTCCGACCACCAGGAGTCCTGCCGAGAAAAGGTGCTTCATGTTGAAATGGATCTATTCAAAGGAATTCGCGAAGTAAATCAGCATGTGGTTTCAACGAAACGCGGAGACGCCGAGTGCGCGGAGGAAAGCGCTGAGCGGGTGGATGGTTGCGGGGAGAATTCCGTGAAACCCGTCGTTCCGGTCTTCTCCGCGAAGTTCCCGGCGTCCTCCGCCCCTCCGCGTTTCGCTTTTGCCATCCAAGGGATTTGATGCGTCGTCACTTTTCCTGTCCGATTTCGAAACGGGCGGCTACTACGGGATGAGTGAGCACGAAATCCGATGCCCAACTGCTGCGAGAATACGCCGGAAGCCGTTCCGAGGCGGCGTTCGCGGAACTGGTGCGCCGCCACCTCGATCTCGTGTACTCCGCGGCGCTGCGGATCACCGGTGACGCGCACCTCGCGAAAGATGTTTCCCAAGGTGTGTTCGTGGCGCTGGCGAAGGATGCCGGGAAACTCGCCGCCCATCCCGTTCTATCAGGTTGGCTGCATGCCACCACGCGAAACATCGCGGCCCAAACCATCCGCACCGAAGCAAGGCGCAGGAAACGCGAACAGCAAGCCGCCGCCATGAACGATTCCTCAGAAACCCACGCCGCATGGGACGAGATCGCGCCTCATCTGGACGCCGCGCTATCCGAACTTGCCGCCTCCGATCGCGATGCCGTACTGCTCCGCTATTTCGAGAACCAATCCGCCAAGGACATGGCGGCCGTGCTCGGCATCAGCGCCGAAGCCGCGCAGAAACGTGTGAATCGCGGATTGGAGAAACTGCGTGATAACTTCGCCAAACGCGGCATCACCGCCGGTGCCGCAGGTCTAACCGGAGCGATCTCCGCCAACGCCGTTCAAGCCGCGCCGGCGGGGCTGGCGGCGATGATTTCCTCTACGGCTTTCGCAGGAACGGCTGGCATCATCCTCACCACCAAGACTCTCGCCATGACAGCTCTACAAAAATCTCTTGTTGCCGCCGCGATCAGTTTCTCGCTAGGGGTCGCGGTTTTTCAAAGCAACCGTGCCGCGAAACTGGATGAGGAAGTTCGGAGATTGCGGGCGGCCAGCCTCCGCTTGTCTTCCGAGGCGAGTGCCGGTTCGAACGAACCCCTCCAAAGATCGAAGGACGGCAAACGTCTGGATGAGAGAATGGTGGCCAGACTTGCCCAACAGAAAACGGAGGAAATGAGGGAGGCGGGAATGTTGGCGAAGAAGAATGCACCGAACTACCTCTTGATTGGTGGGGATGGCAGGATCACGCAACAAGCGATGCGGGAGGCAGGCATTACCCGAGCCGAAGCGGATGCGGTTCAAAAACTGGTGGATGACAAGTGGCGGGAGGTGTCAAAGCGGCTAGCATCGGTGGCGCATCTTGATGAACGCGCTTCCCAGCCGGAAAGCGGCCTATTTGTCTATGACATTCCCTCCCTACCGGATGGCGGCGCGGAATATGTTCGCCAGCTTGAGGAAGGCATTCACAAAATCGCTGGCAAGGAGAGCGGACGCGTCCTGATCGATGCATTCGATCCCAACAACTATCTGTGTGGGTTTGGAAAATACGACGTCCGGGTTGAACTCATGATCAACGAAGGTGAGGGCAATACCAAAGATGCCAGGGCCAAATATTCATTCACCTATCCGAAAACCAGCCAGATTGTGAGAAAGGGCTCGATGCATCAGCAACTCTTTAGCGAGGAATTCGGATCCATTTTCGAGGAATTGGGTTTCGAATGGTGAGATGTGAATGCGGGAATTCCGGTGCCCTGTGGGGGGATCACGGGGTTTTGGAGCGGATTGGATGTTGCGGTGCCCCGGGCGGAGTGATTCTTCCCGTATCGGGTCGTCCGGTCGCCCTCGGCGGAATGCATTTTCCCGTAACGGGTCGTCCGATGCTCCTCGGCGGAGTCGTTTTTCCCGTATCGACACGTGCAGGGCCTCCGTGCGAGGGTATTTTCCATGCCTGAGACCCCCGATGCCGTGCAAGTGCCTGATCCCGGTGTTGCCGCGAAAGCCTTTGATCCGGAGTTGGTGTTTCAGGTTCTGAGTGATCCGACCCGCCGCCACATTCTCCGCCAGCTCGCCAGCGGGGCCACGCTTGGAGCCACGGAATTGTCGGTCGGCACCGGACGCAGTGCGAATCTGGTGAACAAGCACCTGATGTTGATGCGGGACGCGGGCCTGGTGACGTCCGTGGAAAGCCCGGTGAAGGGCGACCGCCGCCGCAGCCTCTTCACCCTCGTCCCCGCCATCCGCCCGGCGGACCCGACGAAGGGGGAGCTGGATCTGGGCTGCTGCGTGCTGAGGTTGGCGCGGAGGTGAGGGAAATTTGGATGCGAACGTATGCAAACCGGAATCTGCGTGTGATCGCTTTCATCATCCTTCGCCTGAGAGTTTGATCTGAAGCATCAAGGCGTTCTGACGGTCAGCTTGATTGGCCATTTGTTCCAGTCCGGCTTCGCAATCATGAACTCCGTGCTGGGACCCAGTGGCTTGCGGACCGTGCCGAAAATGATCCAGTCGTCACGAAACATCACCCATTGGCAGAAGCCGAAATACACGACTCCCTTTTTCACGGCGGTGCCATGGCCGTAACGAAAATCGTACCAATAAGTGTTAGGCCGCTGGAAATTGATGTTTGTCGCGTCCACCTCGAATGACCTTCCAAGTCCGTCCACCACATCGATTCGAAAGCGGGAATCAACCCACGTTAGGATCGGGATGACGACCAAGGAAGCGATGGTCCATGATTTCAGATGGCTGCATCCCCACAACCTGCGAGAGCTCATGGCAAGCGTCATCGCCACGCAGAAGGCAGCACTCAATACGGTTAGCAACACGATGGAAAACACGGAGAACTCCACGAGGAAAAGCAACCGAATGCTTCCGATGCCGAAAATCAGGAGGAAAAGGATGATCGAAAGCGGAGGGCGTGGATGTTTGTGAAAACACCGCGCAACCCAAATGGAAAAGGCCAGATTGACCAAGCACGGGATCCAAAGGATCGGCGTTGGAAATAAGGCCATGGTTTTGGATCATTCTAACGATTGAGTCGGGACGGATCGTCCCAACCACGGTGGACAGGAGTGTCCGCCCTCCTCATCTCGCCGCCACAAGATCATACCCGCGCCAGTCGCCGATGGTGATGTCGGCGAACTGGCCGACGGGGAGTGATTCATCGACCATGACGGAGCCGTCGATTTCCGGGGCATCCCACTGGGTGCGGGCGACGCCGGGTTCCTCGACGAGCACTCGAACGGACTTGCCGACCTGCGATTGGTTCAGCTCGCCGGCGATTTTCTGGAGTTCGCTCATGGCGCGGGACCAGCGGCTCTTGCGGGTGGCGTGGTGGACGTGGCCGTCCATCTTGTAGGCGCGGGTGCCTTCTTCCTTGGAGTATTGGAAGACGCCGGCGCGTTCGAAGCGGAACTCGCGGATGAATTCTAACAACTCATTGAAATCGTCCTCGGTCTCACCGGGGAAGCCGACGATGAAGGTGGTGCGGATGCCGAGGCCGGGGATGCCGGCGCGCATGCGGCGGATGAGGTCGCGGATGTAATCGCCGGTGGTGACGCGCTTCATCGCGTTGAGCATGTTGTCGGAGATGTGCTGGAGCGGGATGTCCACATACTTCGCCACCTTGTCGCACTCGGCGATGGTTTGGATGAGTTCGTCCGACCAATGCGCGGGGTGGGTGTAGAGCAGGCGCACCCAGAAGTCTCCGGGGATCTCGTTGATCTGGCGGAGCAGCGTGCAGAGTGAGTTGCCCTTGGAGGAATCGACGGGCGATGACGGCTTCGGCCGTTCGCCTTCCCATTGGTCCATGCCGAAGTAGGTGGTGTCCTGGGAGATGAGGTTGATTTCCTTCACGCCGGATTTAACCAACGCTTCGACTTCCTTGAACACGGACTCCTGCGTGCGCGAGCGGTGCATGCCGCGGATCTTGGGGATGATGCAGAAGGTGCAGGTGTGGTTGCAGCCCTCGGCGATCTTGACGTAGGCGAAGTGGTCCGGTGTGAGGCGGATGCGCGGCGTGGAGAAGTCCGGCACGTATTGCGGCTTGAGCGTGACGAAGTCCCGCGGGTCCTCGGTGGCGGCCGGGCCTTCGGTTTTCTGAACCTCGGCGTCGTTCTTCTTCCCTAACAAGTTCTCGATGATCGGCGCGACCTTGGTGATTTGATCGAGACCAATGAATGCGTCCACTTCGGGCATGATGCCGGGAAGCTCGGTGGCGAAACGTTGCGAGAGACATCCGGCGACGATGATCTTCTGCCGCTCTCTATCAGGATCCTCCTTGCGGCCGTCCACCGCGCCGAAGATGGCGTCGATGGACTCCTTTTTCGCCATGTCGATGAACGAGCAGGTGTTGACGATGAGGACATCGGCGAGCTCCGGATCGGGCGTGAGGGACATGCCGGCCTGCGCGAGGTGGCCGATCATGACTTCGGAGTCGATGAGGTTTTTGGCGCAGCCGAGTGAGATGAGACCAACGGTGGTGGACATGGGAAAACGAGTGAGTGGTTGAAAACGGAATGCCACCGGGAGTCCAGTGGCATTCGGGAAAGTGGATGTGGGATCGCCGGGTTACGGAGGAGGGAGGATGAGTTCGTCTCCGACCTTGGGCTGGGCTCCGGGGAAGCCGGGAAGCATGTTGCCCACGCCGCCTTCGGGAGTGACTTCGGAAACCTTGAACTGGCAGAGCAAGCCGGTCTTGCGGCGGACGGCGACGATGGCGCCGGGCTGGACCTGCTCCGGCATCAGGACATCGAAGGTGATGAATCCGCCATCCGCGAGGTGATCGACGTTGCTGACCTTGGCGACGAGCAGGGCTTCGGAAATCAAACGGGCGCGGCGGAGTTCGGCGTCGCCTTTTTCGATCTCGCGCTGAGCCATTTCGCCTTCCTCCTGCATTTCGAGATCCTTGTCGCGAGTCGCCTTGTCGGCTTCGATCTGGGCGAGGGCCTTCTCCTGTTCCTCGATCTTCCGTTTCATCTCGTCGATGTCAGTGGCGTTCCGCACCGGAAGATCGGTGGGAGTGACGGATTTCACGCGCTGGAGTTCCTTTTCGAGCTGGAGTTTGTCCTGCTCCCTGCGGAGGTCCTCGACCTGCTTCTTGAGGCGGGCGATTTCATCGGCGGGCGCGTTTTTCACGCCGGTGTTCATGCCTTGCCACGACACCGCGAGCGCGCCCAGGAGCAGGGCGACGGTGGCGCCGAGAAGAAGTTTCATCGTGTCCATGGGCGTGACGGTGGCGATGAACCCGGCGGATGTCAACGCGTCGCGAGATCCCCGGTGGAACGGGGAATTCCGCCCAGTTCGCGGGATTCCTCGGCGAGAAACGCGAGGCGGTGCCCGGCCAATCCATCCAGCCCCGGCGGCAGCGCCCGGGGGCCGCGGAACAAGGAGTCGAGCGCGTCCACGAGGCCGAAATCCCCGCCGCCGTGGCCGGCGTATCCGTCCGCTTTCGGCTCGGCGAGGGGCACGGCTTCGGTTTTCCCGCTGCGGTGATCGCGGATCCAGAGTTCGGAAACACCGGCATCCTTGAAGTGCGATCCGCCGCGCAACGAGCCTTCCGTGCCATGGATCTCGAGGGTCCGGCCGAAGTCGAAGGCGGTCATCGTGAGCGTGGCGGTCACACCGTTCGCCATCTCGGCGGAGACGACCTGATGGTCCACCGCATCGTTGTCGCAGTGGTAAACGCAGCGTCCCCAGCGCGAGGATTCGAGGAAACGCAAGATGCGCGCGTCATCCGCCTCGTCCGCGTGGTCCATCACCATGCCGAGCCAGCGGCGCTTGTCGGTGAGGTAGCGGCGGGCGTCGTAGAAACAATCCGTCACCGGGCAGCCATCGGAGCAGCGCCGCGTGGCACCGGCGGGGGCGTTTTCCCGCTTGAACCAATCGAGCTGGCCGAAACTGCTGATCGCTTGCGGTTCCGAGCCGGAGAGCCAGCACAGCAGGTCCGCATCGTGCGAACACTTCGCCACGATCATCGGCGTGGAATCCGCCGTGCGCGACCAATGGCCGCGGACGAACGAATGCGCCTGATGGTAAGGCTCCACGCCCTCGCTGGCGCGGATGGTGATGATCCGGCCGAGCCTGCCGCTGTCCACCACCGCCTTCACCGTCGAGTAAAACGGCGTGTATCTCAGTACGAAACAGAGTGCGATCCGCCGCCCGAGCGAACGCGCGAGCGCATCCAGCTCCTCGCAGTGCTCCAGCGAGCAGGCCGCGGGTTTCTCTAACAAAACATCGTATCCCGCGCGCAGCGCTTCGTTGGCATGCGCGAAATGGTCCGCATCCTGGCTGGCGATGATGAGCACGTCCGAGAGTTTTCCAGCGGCGAAAAACTCCCCGGCATCCTGAAACTCGCGCGCGGTGCCCGGAGCCGCGCATTTCGCGACGGCCGCCGTTCTGAGCTCCACCGGATCCACGGCGGCGGTGATCTGATAGCGCCCGCCGAGTGACGAGGCGATGCGGGCGTAGGTGCGTCCACGTGAGCCGCAACCGAGAATGGCGATTTTGAGGGGAATCATGAGAATCGTGCAAAAAACCAAGTGCATGCTGCATAATCCCCCCGGTTTGGCAACACGACGATTTGAGTTTCGGATTACCCGGTCGAGTAGGTAGCATCCCGCCGTGGCCGATGACGCACCCATGCCCCGCCTCCGGACCGACGGGAAATTCTTCCGTGCGGGTGGCGAGCGCGTCTGGCTGCGAGCCGTGACTTACGGCCCGTTTCCCGGAGGTTGGCCGGAAAATTTCGACCCTGACTTCCGCCGCATCGCCGAGGCGGGATTCAATGCCATCCGCTTGTTCGAGATGCCGGGCCGCGAGCTGCTGGATGCCGCGCAAAGCCACGGGCTGCGCGTGTTCGGAGGCCTGAAGTGGGCGCAGAACATGGATTTCCTCAGCGAGTCGTGGCCTCTGACGGATGCCAGGCTGGCCCTTGCTTCCGCCTTGCGTGAAACCGCCGCCCACCCCGCGCTCGCCGGTGTCTATGTGGGAAATGAAATCCCCGCGGACCTCGTGCGCTGGATGGGGCCGGTGCGCGTCCGCCGCGCGATCGAGGAGCTGATCGATGAAGGCCGCTCGCTCGCCCCGCGCATGCTCTTCGCCTACGCGAGCTATCCGAGCACCGAGTATCTGGAGCCGGAAAACGCGGACTTCACCGCCTTCAACATCTACCTGGAGGATGCGGGCGCTTTCAGGAGCTATCTCAAACGCCTCCACCACATCGCCGGAGATCGTCCGCTGGTGGTTTCCGAGTTCGGCCTCGATTCGCGGCGCAATGGATTGGAAGCGCAGGCTTGTTTGTTAGAAAGCGCGCTGCGTGTTTCCGCGGAAGAGGAGACGGCGGGATTCACGGTTTACTCATGGAGCGACCGCTGGTGGAACAACGATGCGGAGGTTCTCGATTGGGACTTCGGCCTCAGGGATCGGGATGGGCTGGTGAAACCCGCGCTGGCGGCGCTCGCCGCGCTCCGCGTTCCGGTTTTGGAAACCCGGCGCCGGTTTTCGGTCATCGTCTGCACGCGCAACGGCCGTGAACGCATCGGCGGATGTCTTGAGGCGATCCTGCGCATGGATCACCCGCGTTTCGAAACCATCGTCGTCGATGACGGATCGGACGATGGCACGGCGGAATTTGTCGCGGGCCGGTTTCCAACCGTTAGATTGCTCCGGCTCGATCCCGTCGGACTCAGCGCCGCTCGAAACGCCGGCGCGGCAGTCGCGGGCGGAGAATTCTTCGCCTACACCGATGACGATTGCGAACCGGACCGCGAGTGGCTGGCACGCCTCGAGCGCGTCTTTGACGACGGACGCTTCGCTGCGGCCGGAGGTCCCAATCTTCCGCCGCATCCGCGCAACTGGCATGAGACCGTGGTTTGCGCGGCTCCCGGCGCGCCGAGTCATGTGATGCTGGATGACGAGGAGGCGGAGCACCTGCCCGGCTGCAATCTCGCGGTGACCAAGGCCGCCTTCGACTCGATCGGCGGATTCGACCCGCGTTTCCGCACCGCGGGTGACGATGTGGATTTCTGCTGGAGGTTGCGCGATGCCGGATACCGGCTCGGTTTCGCTCCGGGCGCCTTCGTCTGGCACTGGCGCAGGCCGTCGATTCGCGCATTTCTCCGGCAGCAGATCGGTTACGGACACGCGGAGAAATTGTTGTTAGAAAAACATTCCGGCCGCTTCACGAAACGCGGTGGCGCGAAGTGGAACGGCTTCGTCTATGGCGGAGGCCCCGTGCGCGTCGATGAGGGATCGATCATCTATCACGGCCCGATGGGCGAGGCGGGCTATCAATCGATCGGTAACCGCATGCTTCCGCTGCGGGGAATCGCGAAACGCTTCGACCATTGGAAATCGCGCGCCTCACTGGGCCTTGTCAGATTCCTCATGCCGCGCCTGCGCGCCTGGTTCCGCAATCATGTGCTGTGGCTGCCGGTGGAGTGGTCCCGTGCGGCCGAAGCGCCGCCCGCTGATGCCGAGTTTGTCCTGCCGTCTGTTTCCCGCGAAGTGATTCTGCAGGAGTGGACGGAGCGCCGCTGGAAACCGGGCGGACCGCATGACGGTTGGGATCTCGCGCTCGGCGAAACGCGGGTTCTGTTAGCCACGGAGCACGGCTGCAAGGGCGAGAAGCACACGCTTGTCCGCGTGTGGGGCCACGCTTCCGTCATCTCAGCAACTTCGCGCGGAAGAACGATCGAGCGCCGTTGACCGGGATGGTCACGCTCAGTTCGTTGCCGGATGCCGCCACGGCGGGGAACCGGATCGTCCAGCCGCCCGCCACGAGGGTGGAGGATTCCTCGATCTGATAGACGCGGCCCGGAGCGCTGCGGAATTTCACCACCACGTTGTTTCCGCCGCGTGTCACCGAGGTGGCGCGGAAATAGTCCGCGGCGTTCTGCGGGTTGGTGCCCGCTAGGTATTCGTCGAGATTGGTCCAGCCGTCGTGGTCCTTGTCCAGCGAGGCGTCGTTGACGGAGGCGTTCAGGCCGTTCGCATTCTCAAAGTCGTCCGGCATGCCATCGTTGTCCGTATCCACCGCGGCGACGGTGACAGGGGCGGAAAATCCCGAGCTGTCACCGGTGGAAACGGCGGTGGCCGTGGCCGTGATCACCTTGCCCGGCGGGACCGCCGCCGGAAGCGTGGTGGTGAACGAAGCGCTGCCACCGGCGTTCGTGGTCAGATTGTCGAAAGCGCCGATGAACGTGGCTCCACTGCCCCAGCCCGGGGCGTCGCTGGCGAAGAACTCGATCCGGAAGGCCGAGGACGGCGTGCTGTTCAGCGAGCACGAAACCGTGAGTCCGCCCGCGTCCGTGACCGCGGAACTGACGGAGGGTGGTGACTGGGAGTGGTTGGACGTGCCGATGTAGATGCCCGCGAAACCATGATTGCTGATCGAGTTCTCGCGGATCGTGTGGCCGGTGGTCGCCGGGTCATAGATTGCGACGCCCATGCTCGCGTTGTGGGCGATCCGGTTCTGATAGATGATGCTGTCCTTGCTGCCGTTTGAGATCCCGATGCCGGCGAACACGTTGCCGAGCGCGCCGCCGTCCGGACGCAGGCCGATGAGATTGGAGCTGATCGCGTTGTCGTCCGTGCCCGGATCGGCGATCAGGATGCCGTATCCGAAGCCCGCCCCGTTTCCTGAAATGACGTTGCCGCTCACCTGGTTCTGCGATGCGCCGGAGACCAGATAGATCCCGCTGGAGTCGTTGGGCACGGCGGCGGTGCCTGCGGAGTTGGTGCCGATGAGGTTGCCGCTCACGGTGTTGCCGAACACGCCGGCTCCGGTGAGCCAGACGCCTGCGTTGCCGTTGCCCGAGATCGTGTTGCCGGGGCCGATGGTGTTGCCGTGGGCCGCGCCGGTGACGATCACGCCGCCGTAGTTGTTAGGCAGTGCGGCGTCTCCCTGCGCGTTCGTGCCGATGAGGTTGCCGGTGATGGTGTTTTCCACGGTGTTGGATCCCGAGACCCAGATTCCGTATTCGCTGTTTCCTGATAGAACATTGCCCGGGCCGATGGTGTTGCCGTGGGCGCCATCGGAAATCTGGATGCCCTGCTTGGTGTTCGCCGCGGCGGAGGTTCCGTTCGGATCCACGCCGCACCAGCAGTCGCACACCGTGTTTCCGGTGGCGTCCGGCAGCAGCATGGCAATGCCGACCCACGGCGAGCGGATGAATCCGAGACCTTTGACCGTGCAGTCCGCCGCGTAGATCATCAGGCCGGGCGGCTGGCCGGATTCGGCGAGGATGTTCGAGCCATCGATGAAAACGAGCGGGTTTCCCGAGTATCCGGGCTGGGTGGTGGCGTCCACCGTCACGCCATCCGTGGCGAGTGGCGGGAGATGCCCGGTGATCTTGATGGTGAACACGCCGCCGCTGAATCCGGGATCGCTGTTAGGAATGTTGAAGGTGATGGGCGTGCCCGGATGATCGGCCGCGTGATAGAGCGCCGCGCGCAGGCTGCCGGGGCCGGTGTCCGCCGTGGTGGTGACCACCGCGGACAGCGTGGGCGCGCCGTAGATCGCCGCCGCGGCCGCGCGGTCGCCGGAGCTGAGCGCGAAGTTTCCCATGCGCGGCTGATAGCGCTCGAAGCCCGGTTTCGCGGTGAGCGTGTCGAGAAACCCCGGGCTCACCGAGAACAAGTCGCGGCTGAAATGCATCACCGACTGGAAGTCGTAGGCGCCATGCATGCCGCCGCCCGGATTGATGTCGAACCAGAACGCGTTGCCGCTGCTGATGTTCGCGGTGTTCACGGTGACGAAGGTGCCGCGGTCCTGGCGGATGTGCTCGTGATCGAGCCCGAGCGAGTGGCCCATTTCATGGCAGATCTGCGAACGGGTGAGCGACGCGATCTGGACGAGCTGCGGCTGGGAACCGGAAACGCTGTTAGGTCCCGATGGATTGTATTTGAAGAGAATGTAGTCCGTCTGCGTGGTGCGGGGCACGAACTGGATGCCGCATGCCAGCTCCCACTCGCGCACGCCGTCGAGATAAACCTGGCGTTGCGCGGGGCTGAGCGCCGGATCGATCACATAAGGAATCGTTCCACCCGGCCACGGCTGGGTGGAGGGGGAGACGCCGTTGTAGAGAAACCCACCGCTCGCGGCAGGGGTGAACCAGAGTGCCGTGAGACATGCCGCGGCGCGCGTCAGAATGGAGTGGATTTCCAACATGGGGAGGTTTGGGGAGGGGGAAACCGCGATCAAACTAAACACGCGGGGCAATTCAGGCAAGAACCCCCGCGTCATTCATCGGAATCCCCGCCCGCGCAGCAGGATCCGGCGGCGTGCAGGCAGCAGGCGCACCATGCGGTGCCATCGATGACGATGGCGGCCTCGTTTCCACAAAGGTGGCAGGGTGCGGGATTTTCCTCCACGGCTCAACCCTCTCCCGGTGGTGTGACGACGAGCACGCGTTCGACGCCGTGTTTCGAAAATTCCTCCCAGTATCGCTTCTCCCACGCGGAGGTTTTCGCCCGGCGCTGTTCCTCGGTCATTTTCTCCCAGTTTTCGAAACCGATGGCCCGCGCCAGGTCCCGGTCCGCGAGGCGCACGGCGAGTTCGTCCCAGAAACTCTCATTTCGGAACTCGTCGTAGCACTCGTGATAGAAAAGCTTCTCCTCGACCTCCTGTTTCACCCGCAGGCGCTGGCTTTCCTCATCGAACTCGATCCAGTCGGCGAGGCCGGAGTGTCCGGCCTTTTCGAGGATCTTGCTCTCAAGGTCCTCGTACTCGGCGATCTTGTCGCCGGCGCTTTCCTTTTGATTCCACGACGCCACGTTGGCGGCGAGGCTCACCATTTCCACCAAAGTCGCGAGTTCCTGATCTGACAGCCGCAAATGCATCCTTGCCCGGAGGAAACCACCGGATGCGCCCCGCCGCAAGCCCGCAGGAACGCCGGGCGAATTGAGGATGGACGGCGCTTCAGTTTCCGTCCGGTTTCGCGGGGTCCTTCATCGGGCTCGCGGGAACCTTGAAGTCCGCCGGATCATCCGGTTTGGAGGGATCGAAGGGTTTGACGTCATCCGCGATGA
>DAISZP010000581.1:0-2842 GCA_036824745.1 Luteolibacter sp. | reverse complement strand
ATCCGGCCAAGCGCCAGGCCTTCCGGGGAAGTGGCTGACTGAGGGTTTACAACGTGCCAGAACGGAATCCGCACAGAGTACCGCAATCCGTGCTTCAAGGTTTTTGTTGATTCACCGAAAATTCCCGGATTATCCTCGCGCCCCGCCACATTACGGCCCGGTTTCAACGCCTCTGGCGACCTGTTAGCCGGGTCCTCATTTCCTACCTAAGAAGCGATGAATCCAGATAGAGCCACCCTCAATTTCCTCAACAGTTTTCCCGAGGAAGCCCGCAAACGAGGGGAGATGCTCCAGAAAGACGGAGCGGTCACCCAGATTTTCGGCAACCATCTTTTCATCCAAGGCCGGGTTGAGGACGAATCCGGCACCTTCCGCACCAGCTTGCGCCTCCAGGGCAACCGCTGGTTCGGCTCCTGTACCGCGGAGGACGAGATCATCGCCGGTGCCTGTCAGTACGCCACGATGATGGAGCGCATGCACCGCGGCGAGGATCTGCCGGAATCACCTAACGAATTCGACGACACTCCGGTGCTCGACATCATCGAGGAAAAGCTCGGCCGCGAGCTGGACGACAAGGAGGCGGACTTCGTCACCAAGATCGAAAAACGCTACCGCCGATACGTCATCGAGGGCGAGCTGCACGATCACGACATGGTGCGCATCAGCCCGCGCTGGGAAATCACCACCTATGAGCCGTTGGAGCTGTGGCCCATGCCGCCTGGCGACATTCTGGAATTCTGGAACTACATCGCCTACGCCTTCTACAAGCGCAAGCTCCCCTACCCCGAGTTCATGAGCGTGATCACCGATCTCGGCCATGTTCAGAAGAAAATGGCGGACTGGGAACAGGAGCGCGAGGTCGCGGCCTGGTATGATCGCATCGAGCAGGTGAACGAGCGCCCGCCGCAGGAAGCGCCTCTAACAGTCGATTTCCGCCTCGTCGCCACCATCAATGAGGCCCGCATGGAGGTGAAGGAAAACCGCATCCACAGCCCGGGCTGGATCCAGCTCCGCGAGAAGAACGAGATCGAGCACTACGTCGCCCTCCATCACGAAGGCGCGCTGCTGATGGACGCGCCGAGCCAGACACTGTGGGAGCACTACCTTGCTTTCTATCGGAAATTCGGCGACACCACGCTGGACTTCGACCAGGAGGAATCCTGCCGTTTCATGAACCGGTTGTTCCGCCAGCCGGCACTGAAGGGATACATCGTCAACCTCGATGAAAAATACTTCAAGGTCGTCGAGGAGGCGCTGTGCTGGGTCTGTGAGGACGATCCGTATGACGCGAAGAGTTTCGCCCTGCAGCTCGTCACCGCAACCGGAGAGAACGTTTCCCACTCGGTGCGCCTGCTGCCCGGCCGCAAGGAATTCTATCAGTCCGACGAAACCGTCTTCCCCGGCCCGCCGCGCTGGCTGGAGGAAACGGAAGTCATGCCGCGCTATCTGATTCCCAAGCGCGTGATCGACTCGCTCGAAGGCGTCGAGTTCCTCCGCAAGATCGGGGCTTCGCTGCCGGAGTCGCTCAAGAAACGCGTCGTCGATCTCGAGCTGAAGCCGAAGTTCGAAATGAAGCTCATCGCCGGCCTCACCGCCGCGGAGACCGAGCACCTTGTCATCGACGTCACCGCCGTGGAAACCAAGGGCCGCCGCACCGAACGCCTCACAAAGGACGGCTGGGAGCTCGTCGAGCAGCAACCTGTCAAAGGCAAACAACTCCTGCGCTTCGCCCGCGAGTCACTCTATCCGGTCCCGCCAATCCTCGATGACATGGGGCTTTCCTACGACGAGAAGCTCATCTCGTTCAAATCCCGCATTACCAAGCAGTTTCCCGAGAAGTTCGCGGAATGGATCAAGGCGATGCCGGAGGATGTGGAGCTCGACATCGACCTGCGCCTCAAGTCCATCCTCGCCGATCCGGTCACCGCCGCCGTGCGCTTCGAGGTCGTCGGCCAGGACATCGACTGGTTCGACCTCCGCATCGTCATCGACGTGCAGGGCGTCAATCTATCCAAAGCACAGATCCGCCAGCTTGTTGCCGCCCGCGGCGGATACGTCCGCATGGACGACGGCTCCTGGATGCGCCTGGAGATCAAACTCGACGCCGACCAGCGCGAGGCCGTCACCCGTCTCGGCCTCGATCCCTTCGACCTTTCCGGGGAAACCCACCGCATGCACGCCCTGCAGCTCGCCGATCCAAAGGCTGCGGAGGTCTTCGATCCCAAGGCTTGGGAGCGCATCAAGAACCGTGCCGGCGACATCCAAATCGAAGTCAATCCGGACGTGCCGAGCACGCTCAACGCGACGCTGCGTCCCTATCAGGTCGATGGTTTCAAGTTCCTCGCCTACCTCGCGGTCAACAACTTCGGTGGCATCCTCGCCGACGACATGGGTCTTGGAAAAACCATCCAGTCGCTCACCTATCTGCTCTGGCTCTTCGAGGAACACGCCAAGTCCGGCGGGCCGAAGAAACCCGCGCTCGTCGTATGTCCCAAGTCAGTTCTGGACGTGTGGGCCAGCGAGGCGAACAAGTTCGCTCCGAATCTCAAAGTCAAGATCCTGAAGAACCGCGACGATATCAACGTCGAGAACATCCAGAACAACATCGACATCCTCGTTCTGAACTACGCCCAGCTCCGCGTCTGCGGCGAGGAACTCGCAGGCGTGAAATGGCTCACCACCATTCTTGACGAAGGCCAGCAGATCAAGAACCCGGACTCCAAGGCCGCCAAGTGCGCCCGCGAGCTGGATTCACAGAACCGCCTCGTTCTAACGGGAACACCGATCGAGAACCGCCTCCTCGACATGTGGTCCCTGATGGCCTTCGCCATGCCAGGCGTGC
>DAISZP010000580.1:0-2844 GCA_036824745.1 Luteolibacter sp. | reverse complement strand
GGAGGCGCAGGAGTTGAGCATGCCTAACAGCGCCGCGAGTCCTTCAAAAGCCGCGCCGTAGCCGACGCTCGTCGGCACCGCGATGACCGGAGCGGCCACCAGTCCGCCGACCACGCTCGGCAGCGCGCCTTCCATACCGGCCACGACGATGACGACATCCGCCTTCCGGATTTCATCAATGCGCTGATGCAGTCGATGAATGCCCGCCACGCCGATGTCATTGAAGCGCCGGGTTCCATGACCGAGAAACGAAAGCGTGGCACAGGCTTCCTCCGCGACGGGAAGATCTGAAGTGCCCGCGGAAATCACTGCGACGCAGCGCGTGTTCGACGGCGGCATCGAGCCGATGGAGATCGTCCGGCTCACCGGCTCATACGTTGCCTCGGGAAGTTCTGCTAGAACGAGCTCCGCCTTGTCCGCTTGCAGTCTCGTTCCGAATGAACGGCCGTTCGCTTCCGCTAGAGCCCTCATGTTGTCCACGATCTGCCGCGGCGTCTTGCTCTGGCAGTAAACGATTTCCGGAAACCCCTGCCGCGCGAGGCGGCCGGGATCGAGCGTGCTGTGGTCGGAATCAGGCATTTTTCGTTTGGATCACTTCGTTCATGCTACCCGAGCGGAAGCCTTCGAGGTCGAGCGATACGTAGGAGAATCCCGCTTGTTTCAACGCGGCGACCACCCGTTCGCGGCATTCGACGAGTCTTGGAAACTCTGAGCCTTCCACCTCGATGCGGGCGATGGCTCCATGGTCGCGCACGCGGCACTGGCGGAAACCGAGTGCCTTGAGCGCGGCCTCCGCTTGATCGATGCGGGTGAGTTTTTCCAATGTCACCGGCGAGCCGTAGGGCACTCGCGATGACAAACAAGCGGCCGCCGGTTTGTCCCACACGGAAAGCCCAAGCTCCTTCGCCCACTCGCGGATTTCCTGTTTCGTCATGCCCGCTTCGGCGAGCGGACTGCGCACGCCATGCTCCTTCGCCGCCTTGCGGCCGGGCCGGTAGTCGCCGCTGTCATCCGCATTGGTGCCATCGATGACGACGGCGATGTTTTCCCGCGAGGCGAGTTTGGTGAAGGTGCCGTAAGCCGTGTCCTTGCAGTGGAAACAACGGTCCGGCGCGTTCGCGAAGTAGGCCGGATTGTCGAGTTCGTCGGTGGGCACCTCGATGTGGCGGATGCCCGCGGCCTTGGCGGCGGCGCGTGCGTCCTCAAGCTCGCCGCTCGCGAGACTGGGTGACACTGCGGTGGCCGCCACCGCCTTTTCTCCTAACACCTTCGCCGCCACGGCCGCGAGCAACACGCTGTCCACCCCGCCGGAGCAGGCGACGAGCACGCTGCCACAGGAAACGAGGATGTCTTCCACGTGTTGGCGGCGGTTTTGGGTATGGGCGGTTTCAAGCATGGCCGTGGCAGTTTGGAAGCGGTCTTCCCACGGCGCAAGTGCTCAAAACGGAAACTCCTCCTCCATTTTCCGCACGCTGTTTTTCTTGCCGGTGTCCACCGGTTTGGAACGTTCGTGAACGACCAGCCCCTCGACGACGATGGCTTTGTTAGGCCGCACCGGGCAGATGTATTCGCAGCCGCCGCAGCCGATGCAGAGGTCCGGGTCCACTTTCGGGATGGTAAGTCCGTTTTTCCACGGCACCATGTGTACGGCTTGTGTAGGGCAATGTTCGTTGCAGGCTCCGCAGGAAGTACCGTTGGTGAAGACGACGCAACGGCCGCGGAAGAACTTCGCCTTGCCGGTCCGCACGGTTTTCCGGTCGTCGACGGTTATTGGCTGGATCGCTCCGGTGGGGCAGATCTGCGAGCAGTCCGAACAGTTGTAGGAGCAGAAACCGACCTCGAAATCCTGATAGGGTTGCAGGAAACCCGCGAGGCCGTGTTGCGTGATCGAGGGGCGGAGGATTTGCTCCGGGCAGTTGGTGACGCAGAGCTGGCAGGCGGTGCAGTGATGTTGGAAATGCGCGAGCGACTTCGCGCCCGGGGGGAGAACCGGGGTTTTGTTGTGCTGGTTGAGGCAGTTCGGGCAGGTCCGGCAATCATCGCCGCAATCCTCATCCTCCGATTCACGGCGGCCGCCACGATGCCGGCGCTGGCCGAGCGCGACCGTGGGAATCAACACGGCGGCGGATAGAGCGATCCGTCGGCTGATTGTGGGAGATGTTTTCGTCACGACGGCTTCGGTGGACGAAGGGAGCGTGGCTTTGCGATTGGATCTGTGGGTTCTCAAATGAATCCCGCTCTTCCGGCACGAGGTGACGCAATCCAGACACATCACGCAGCGCGAATGATCGATGCGGCGGTTCCGGAAATCGATACATTGCGCGGGGCACACCCGTTCACACATCGAGCAGCCGACGCAGGCTTCATCCGCGATTTGGAGGCGGAAGAGCGAGCGTTTCGATAGAAACCCGAGCACAGCACCCACCGGGCAGACGCTGTTGCACCACAACCGGCCCTTCGCCACGGCGGCAAGAACCACTAACAAAAGCAAACCGAGCGCCACACCCGCGGTGATCCATGACACCGGCGAGACGGTGACCGGATGGATGATGCCGGTGGCGGAGATCGTGTGGTTCACCCATGCCAGCGGCGGTCGCAGCAGGGCGGAGATGATTTTTCCGAAGACGCTGTAGGGATCGAGAAAGGCGAGGGGGATCATTGTTCCTGCCAACAGCCCGGCGACACAGACAGCCACCGCCAGCATCCGGATCCACGTTTTCCCGGGGCGGTATGGCAGCTTGCGTTTCTTTCCCGTTCGCAGCGCCAGCCATGCCGAGAAATCCATCAGCACGCCGAGCGGGCAGAACATCGCGCAGTAAACCCGGCCGAACAGGAGCGTGAGAA
>DAISZP010000039.1:16126-18552 GCA_036824745.1 Luteolibacter sp. | reverse complement strand
GTGCTTCAACGCGTCGCGCCTGCCATCCGCGTAAGCGCCGAACACCTTGCGGATCTCGTCGCGCACGCGGCGGAACACGGCCATCTGCTCTTCCTCCGTGCCGGTGGCGTGCGCGGGATCGTCGAAGGGCCAATGGTGGCGGTTCATCTGGCCGGGAAACATCGGGCAAGCCTGGTCCGCGTTGCCGCAGACGGTGATGACGGTCTCCACCTCGTCGGTTAGATACTCATCGAGATGCTTCGAACGGTGGCCGGAGATGTCGATGCCGATCTCCGCCATCGCCCGGATGCCAAGCGGATGGACGTATCCGGCGGGTTTCGAGCCCGCGCTTTCCACGCGGAAGCCCTCGCCCAGCGCTTCACGCAGGATGCCTTCGGCCAGATGGGAGCGGCAACTGTTGCCGGTGCAGAGGATGAGGATGCAGGGTGGTTTCATGTCGGGTAGAGCTTGCGTTTGAGCAGGAAGGAAACGTGAACGAGCCCGATGAGCGCGGGCACTTCGATGAGCGGACCCACCACCGCGGCGAAAGCGACGCCGGACTCCAGCCCGAACACGGCGATGGCCACCGCGATGGCGAGCTCGAAGTTGTTGCCCGCCGAGGTGAAGGCCACGCTCGCGGTGCGCGGATAGTCGGAGCCGAGTTTCGCCGCCATCAGGAAACTGACCAGAAACATCACCGCGAAGTAAATGACCAGCGGAATGGCGATGCGCAGCACGTCCATCGGCAGCTTGACGATCGCGTCGCCCTTGTAGGTGAACATGACAACGATGGTGAAAAGCAGCGCGATCAGGGTGAGCGGAGAGACCTTCGGGATGAACTTCGTTTCATACCACTCCTCGCCCTTGAGTTTCACCAGCAGAACCCGGCTGAGCACGCCCATGGCGAAGGGAATTCCCAGATAGATCAGCACGCTGTGGAAGATGTCGCCCATCGAAACCGGGACGATGACGCCCTTGAGGCCGACGAATGGCGGCAGTACGGTGATGAAGAACCACGCGTAGGCGCTGTAAAACAGGATCTGCGCGATACTGTTCAATGCCACCAGCCCGGCGGCGTATTCGCCGCTGCCCTTGGCGAGGTGATTCCACACCAGCACCATCGCGATGCAGCGGGCGATGCCGACAAGGATCAAACCGACCATGTAATCCGGTTGGTCGCGCAGGAAAACCACCGCGAGCACCCACATCAGCACCGGGCCGATGATCCAGTTCTGCAAAAGCGAGAGGCCGAGGATCCGCGTGTTGGCGAACACCTTCGGCATCTCCGCGTAGCGCACCTTCGCCAGCGGCGGATACATCATCACGATCAGTCCGACGGCCAGCGGGATGTTGGTGGTGCCCACGGTCATCGGCGCGAAGAACGCCGCGGGATCGGTGATGACCAGGTTTCCTAACAGGACACCAAGCCCCATCGCGGCGAAGATCCAGACCGTGAGGTAACGGTCTATGAACGACATGCTTTTTGCAACAGATTCGGACATGGCGGATGTTTGTTGGAATCAGCAGCAGCCGCTGGGTCCGCAGCAGTTGGATTTTCCGCCAATGGCGGGCAGGCGCAAACTCGGCAGGCCGCAGAGCTCCGGCGCGAGGCACTCGGTGTGTTTGTGAGCGAGCTTGAGGATCACGGCGTCACCGGTCACCTCGTGATCCGGGATCGTGTATTGCGAGATCACGCGGTCCTCGTATTCGATCTCCACCGGCACCGATTCGTCGGGCAGCAGGGATTTTCCTTTTTCAAGGATGCCGGCCATCTTGCCGGTTTCGATGCGGTGGTCGAAGTCCTCGCCCACCCACACCTGGAGCTGGCAGGTGGTGATTTCGCGCGGGGTGCCGCCGCAATCGAGGAAGCTCTTGTGCACGCGGCCCACCTCGGTGATGTGGAAGGAGACCGGCACCGGATCGCCATCCGGAAGGAGCAGGCGGAACGCGCGCTGCGGATGGGTGGCGAGCAGGGATTTGAGTTCGGATAGAGTCATGCTTGGATCGATTTGCGGTACTTGGCTAGCTTCACCGGACCTTGGCAGCAGCTCGATTCGCGCCGCGCGAGGCGGGCCTCCGCCCGTTCGAGGATCACGCCGAAATCCTCGTCTCCGGGAAAGTGTTTCATGACGGCCTTCAACAGCGGCAGATGCGCGCGGGCGATGCGGAAATACGTCCATTTCCCGCAGGTTTCCTCTTCCAGAATTCCCGCCTTGCGGATGATCTGCACGTGGCTGGAAACCGACGACTGCGGCATCTCCAGGATGTCGGCGAGTTCGCAAACGCACAGCGCGCGGTCCGTCACCAGCCGCACAACGCGCCAGCGGGTCTCATCGGCCACGGCTCGGAAAAACGCAACGGGATTCGTCATGACGAGATCTATCGTTACGACAAACGCCGTTTTGTCCAGAGGTTTTTCTGGCACGCCGTCGATGGGTGGTCTCGTT
>DAISZP010000039.1:8614-16116 GCA_036824745.1 Luteolibacter sp. | reverse complement strand
GAATGAAGACTTCCGCTGGGCGCGTTGGAAACCAGCGGCAGTGGTAGTGGCGCGGACTTTCCACATCGCGCGTTCCGCACAGCCGATGTGCAAACGCCTGGTGAGCAAAGCGCCAACGGCGCGTTCCATATCGGCCTGCGGGGACTCGGATTCAAACCGATCACGAAGGGCTGAAGGCCCGTTCCATGGCGATGAATGGAACAAACTCATGCGTCAGGATGCTGGAACGGGCCTTTGGCCCTCCAGCAGCATGGATCCCGGCACCCAGCCCGTTGGGCTGGGCTGGTATGGCATGGGGCTTTGGCCCGGAACTCTCCGAGCATCTCAAAATGAGGTGGCCCTGGGGGCAGAGAGAGGATTTTCCGGGTTTCTCCGCGCGTTTCGTTTCCTCGCCCCCGTGACCCGATGCATTGTTGCAAGTCCGTCCCATATTGCGCAGACGGGCATGGACACTCGTTGGCGGCCAAGTCACCGCGGAGAAGCGGTTCAATGAAACCGAAGTATCTGAGGATGAGGGAGGCGGAAAGGAGAGTTGGGAATGAGAGAGGGATAACAAGGGAGCGGGAACAACTCGGCTAATCATGACGGACCCCAAACCACCAAGCGCCCCGCGCGACTTCCCGCTTGAATAATTCGTCATTTCGCTAAATAAATACTCATGACCTTACGAGAGCGGGCGGTGGTGTTCAAGGCTTTGGGGCATCCGGCGCGGTTGGCGGTGGTGGAGCGTTTGGCGAAGGGCGAGTGCTGCGTGTGCGAGCTTCTGGAGGGCACGGAGTTCCGCAAACTGAGCGCGCCGACGCTTTCGCAGCACTTGCTGGTGCTGAAAAGCGCCGGGGTGATCACGGACGAGAAGCGCGGGAAGAAGATTTTCTATCAGCTCCGGATGCCTTGCGTGGCGGAAATTTCGCTCTGCGTGGGAACCTGTGAAACGAAAAGCCCGTCATGAGCGGTTCCACAGAAACCGGGCGGAGCTGCTGCTCGAAGAAAGAGAACGCGCCGGCACGCGGGAAATGCTGCCGTGGTCCGGTTGCGGTAAGGGTTTCAAACAAAGCTACGGCCGTGGTGCCGACCGTGATTTCAGCCGGGCTGTGGTGGTGGATCTATCAGAATCTCGCGGCGTTCGCGGAATGGTTCACGCGGTCCTTGTGCGGCCTCGATCCGCAATCGCATTTCGGGGCCGCGGTCGGATTCTTCATTTACGAAACTCCGAAGGTGTTGATGCTGCTCGCGCTGATCGTGTTTGGCGTGGGCGTGCTGCGCTCGTTCTTTCCGCCGGAGCGGACGAGGCGGCTCCTTGCGGGAAAACGGGAATCCACGGGCAATGCGCTGGCCGCGCTGCTCGGTATCGTCACGCCGTTCTGCTCATGTTCGGCGGTGCCGTTGTTCATCGGATTCGTGACGAGCGGAGTGCCGCTGGGTGTGACGTTTTCCTTTCTCATCGCGGCACCAATGGTGAACGAGGTGGCGCTTGTGCTTCTGTTCGGATTGTTCGGTTGGAAAATCGCGGCGATCTATCTGGCGACCGGCCTGACCATCGCAATCACCTGCGGATGGATCATCGGGCGTTTGAAAATGGAGCGGCATGTCGAGGAATGGGTGTTCCGCATCCAGAGCGGGGATTCGGGGCCGGAAGATCAACCGGATGCCCGGGCCCGGATCCGCGCCGGGCTCGGCGCGGTGAAGGACATCGTCGGGAAGGTATGGCCTTTCGTGCTGTCAGGCATCGCGGTGGGAGCGGGAATCCACGGCTATGTGCCGGAAAACTTCATGGCGTCGATCATGGGCGGGGACGCCTGGTGGTCGGTGCCGCTGGCGGTGCTGCTCGGCGTGCCGATGTATGCCAACGCGGCGGGCATCATCCCGATCGTGCAGGCGCTGTTAGGAAAAGGCGCGGCGCTCGGCACGGTGCTGGCGTTCATGATGGCGGTGATCGGACTTTCACTGCCGGAAGCCATCATCCTGCGCAAGGTGCTGAAACCGCGGTTGATCGCCGTGTTTTTCGGCGTGGTGGCGGCCGGTATCGTATTCACCGGGCTGCTTTTCAACCTGCTGCTCTGATGTCGTGACGAATATCCGACTCCCGCCGGCGATTGATCAACCCTGCGGGTTCGCGTCCAGGAGTTTCTTGAGGCGGTTCTTCATCGCCACCTTGGTCGCCGCGGGCAGACGGTCCACGAAGAGGACACCGTTGAGGTGATCGATCTCGTGCTGGAGCGCGCGGGCCAACAGGCCATCGGTTTCAATTTCGAGAACCGACCCATCGAGCTGCGGCAGCGTGGCTTTCACCGCCGCGGGACGCCGGACTTCGGAGCGGATTCCGCGGATGCTGAGACAGCCTTCCATACCGCTTTCCTTTTCCTGGCTGAAGGCGAGCTCCGGGTTGATGAAGATGAGCGGCATGATCGATTCCAGCTCCGCGTCCTCGCCGTTTACCTTGAGGAAGGAAACGCAGTCGGGATCGTGCGAAACATCGATGACCGCGAGACGGATGTCCTCGCCCACCTGCGGCGCGGCGAGGCCCACGCCGTTGGCATCGACCATCGTTTCGAGCATGTCCGCCACGAGCTGGATGAGTTTGTCATCCACCTCGGTGACTGGGCGGCATTTCAAGCGGAGGACGGGGTGGCCGTATTGGACGATTTCGAGGATCATGGGCGGAGTGAAACGGATTCCTAGCGGATGCCGCCGCAAACGTCAAACCTCGGAAAACAACACAATCCGGGCGTGCAATACCAAGGTGGATTTGCTAGCCACGGCCATGAGAGACATGCTGTTGCAAAACCCGGTGTTCTCGATGGCCGCTGAGCAGTTCGACCGGGTGGCGGATTTCCTGGATCTAACCGAGGACCTCCGCGAGCGCTGCAAGTGGCCGAAGCGGTTCATCACCGTGACCGTGCCGATCCGCCGCGACGACGGCAGCACCGAGGTGCTCTTCGGCCACCGGGTGCAGCATCACCTCACCCGCGGGCCGACCAAGGGCGGGCTGCGTTATCATCCATCCGTCGATCTCGGCGAGATCACCGCGCTGGCGATGTGGATGACCTGGAAATGCGCGCTGATGGACCTGCCATTCGGCGGCGGCAAGGGAGGCATCGCTTGCGACCCACGATCCATGTCATCCGGCGAACTCGAGCGGCTTACCCGGCGCTACACGATGGAGATGATCCCGTTCATCGGGCCGGAGATCGACGTCATGGCACCGGACATGGGCACCAACGAGCAGATCATGGCGTGGATGACGGACACCTATTCCACTCACCACGGGCATCTCGTCCCGTCCATCGTCACCGGCAAGCCGCTCAACCTGCAAGGCTCCTGCGGCCGCACGCGTGCGACGGGCCACGGCGTCGCCTTCCTCGCGTCCAACACGCTGCACCAACTCGGAGGGACCGTGCAGGGTTCCTCCGCGATCGTGCAGGGTTTCGGAAACGTGGGATCGCACGCCGTGTTCACTCTGGCCTCTTATGGTGTTAGAATCACCGGCGTTTCCGATGTGAACGGAGCGATCTGGAACGATCGAGGCATCCCGGTGGACAAGCTGCGGGAACACGTAGCGCAGACCGGCAGCGTGATCGGTTTCACCGAAGCGGAAGCCATCGATTCCGCGGAACTCCTCACCCGGCCTTGCGACATCCTCGCGCCCTGCGCGCTCGATCGCGTGATCACCGGAGAAAACGCCCCCCACCTCCGATGCCGAATTCTAGCAGAAGGCGCCAACGGCCCCACCACTCCGGAGGCAGACCGCATTCTCGACGAGCGCGGAGACATCCACGTCATCCCGGACGTGCTCTGCAACGCGGGCGGCGTCACCGTTTCCTACTTCGAGTGGGTGCAGAATTTCCAGCGCTACCTCTGGACCGAGCGCGAGGTGATCACCAAGCTCGAAACCATGATGCAGGGAGCCAACGCGCGCGTGATGGACTTCGCGAAACGCCACCAGATTTCCCACCGCACCGCGGCCCAGGCCATCGCCATCAAGACCGTGGCCGATGCGAAGAGCGCCCGTGGGCTATTTCCTTGAGTTGTTAGGAACAACGGATCAAACCCGGTTCAACCTCGGCTTGCCGGACTCGATGACAAACGACGCGGCCGTTTCCAGCGGCGCTCCCTTGCGGGAAATGTAGGGCAGCGTTTTGAAATCCGCTTTCAAACCACCGCGCGTGACCTCGCACATCACGTATCCACGCTGCTTGTTGCGGAACTTCACACAGGGATTCTCACGCATGAGCGTCTGGTTGCGCTTCGAATCCGCCTCGCCATCGCCATCGGATGAAATCGAAGTGCCCACGAGCTCGACGGCGACAGGCACCGCCGTTTCGCCATCGAAGTCATTCGCGATCTCGTTCGCCCAATGGCAGTGGATGTCTCCGGTGATGATGACCGGATTCGGGGTCTTCGCGGACTGGAGGTGACGGATCAGGTTCCGGCGATCGTTCTCATAACCGGACCACTTGTCGGGATTGAGGCCGATCTCGTTGCCGGCCTTGTAATCGATTGGAGCCACCATCACTTGTTGCGCGATCACGTTCCATGCCGCCTTCGTGTTGGAAAGTCGGCCTAACAACCAAGTCCGCTGCCGTTCCCCGAGGATGGTTCCCTTCGGCGACAGCATCTTGGGAGACATTGGATGGAAACCCTCCGCCATCGGCTGGATCGTGCGGTATTGCCGCGTGTCGAGCACGTGGAACGAGGCCAGTTTCCCGAACTCGAAGCCACGGTAGAGCAGCATGTCCGATCCGGAAGGCAATGACATCCGCCGCAGCGGCATGTGTTCGAAATACGCCTGATAGGCCGCGGCACGGCGGCGCGCGAACTCACGCGTGGGAGCCGCCACCTTGGGCACGAGGCCCGCGTAGTTGTTCGCCACCTCGTGATCGTCCCATGTCACGATCCACGGCGCGACCTCGTGCGCGCGCTGCAGCATCGGGTCGGTCTTGTACTGAGCATAGCGGGCACGGTAATCCTCAAGCGTCACGCAGGTGTCGCTGTTGTGTTGCCGCGGGCGCTCCTTGTGCGGTCCGTTTTCATAAATGTAATCGCCGAGATGCACCACGAGGTCCGGGTTCTCCCGCGCGAGATGGTCGAAGGCGGTGAAATATCCCCACTCGTAGTTCTGGCAGGAAACAAACGCGAAGCGGAGCCGCTCCGGATCCGCATCCGCCGCAGGCATCGTCCGCGTGCGACCTTTCGGGCTCATGTGATCGCCGAACTGGAACTGATACCAATACCACGTGTCCGGCTGCAACCCCTCCACCTCCACATGCACCGTGTGCGCCCACTCGGGGCCCGCGACCGCTCTTCCGGATGCGACGACCATCGTCAACGCCTCATCGGCTGCAACCACGAAGGAAACCTCGAACTGCTCCGCGGGCATGCCGCCACCGCTTGTCAGAGGTTTCGGCGCGAGCCGCGTCCACAGCACCACGCCTGTCGGAGTCGGATCGCCCGAGGCGATGCCGAGTTTGAACGGATAGATTCCTCCCTTGGCCGGCCTTCCCTGAGCGGCATGGCTCGTCAATGGAGGTGCGAAACACAAACCTGCTAGAAGCATTCCCGAGCCGATCGAGAAATCACGCCGAGTGAGTTTCCGTTTCAAGTGCCCGGATGACGAGTTTTCCATAGCGCTTCGATAGTCAACGAAACCCATGGGGTCAAGAAGCTGAGGCGTGCACGGTTCACAGATTCACCTTCAACCTCACAAAGCGACGGCCGGCCACGCGCGGGATCTTCACCGTCACCCGATCGATGCCGGGTGCCACCGCGTCATCGGAAACGGTGATCTGCACTCCGCCCACACCGTTCACGGCAGACGTCCATGACTGGAGGTTTCCATATTCGGCGAAGGGAGCGATGGCGGTGGCGACATCGGCGCGGCGGAAGACGAAGGTCAGCCAGTTGGCATCCACGGTGGCCGTCGGAAGGATGGAGGTCGATGCCGCGCCGCTGCCGGATGGTTTTCCGCCAAGCGCGAACTCAAGGCTGTTAGGAATGCCGTCCTTGTCCGGATCCGCGTTGGCGAGCCGGTCGGCTCCCACCAGGCTCACGGCATCGAGCCAGAAGGTGAAACTTGGATCGCCCGCTGGGGGTGCGATGGTGCCGCCCGCTTGGATTTCTCCGGGAACAAGGCCGGGGTATTCGAGAAACTCCCTGCGGATGATCTGGCGGCTGAAGCCCGGCGGTTGCCAGGCCACGGAGAGGTAGTCGTCTCCTCCGCCCTCTTTGTGAAGGGCCTCGAGGTAACAACGCTGACCTGCGACAAGCGGTATGACTGCGGAGGTTTGCGTAGCGTTGTTGGTCCAGTTCTGATAGCCGGTGGCTCCGGCAGCATAGGCGATCCGCGTTTTGTTAGACGGGTTGCCATCGGTGGCGAGAAACAGGTCGCTGCCATCGTCCGACGCGATCCAGAAGGTGTAGTCGCCGCTGCGTGGAGCGATCAGGTATCCGCTGACCTTCTGGCCGTAGTTGTCTCCCCAGGCCACAGGGGCTTCGAAGCTGTCGAGCGTGAGCGTCTGGTCCGGCGAGTTCGGATAGTTCGCCTTGTTGGTGAGATCGCTCACGTTGTTGCCGCCGATTCCCGTCCAGACCTCGCGTTTGAGCGGCACGTTCACCGGCGGAGTTCCAGGGTATTGAAGGAAACGCCCGTCGAGGATTTGTCGCGCGAACGAGGGACCCTGCCACGCCACCGAAAGATAATCGCCCGAGCCACCTTCCTTGTGGACGGCCTCGATGTAGTAGGTCCTTCCCGCGACGAGCGGCAGGCTGCCGGATTGCTGGGTGGGATACTTGTCCCACTGGCGGAAATCCGTGTAGGCGTTGGTGTAAGCGATGCGCACGCGGTTCGCGCGGTTTTGATCGGTGGAAAGCCAGAGTTCGCTGGTATCGTCCGAAGCGATCCAGAATTTGAAGTTCCCCGTTTCCGGAGCCACGAGCTTGGCGTTCAATCGCTGGCCGTAGTTTTCCCCATGATCAATGGGGGTTTCAAAAGTGGTGAGCTGTCCACGGTTGGAGGGGTTTCCGGAAACGTAGGCGGAGTTGTTTATTAGATCGGAAACCTGCTCGCCGTTGATGCCGGACCACAGTTCGCGGAGGATCGTCGGCGCGCCGGGAACCACCAGCGGGTGCTCGAGAAACTGGTTGGGAATCACCCTGCGCACGAACCCGGGGCCTTGCCACGCCACCGCGAGATGATCGCCGCCGATGCCTTCCTTGTGCAGGATTTCCATGTAGTATCGACGCCCCGCGTCCAGCGCGACGGGCACGGATTTCTGCGCCGCCTGCGAGTCCCAGTTCTGGGCGGACACCACGTTGTCCACCAAGGCGAGCTTCACCTTGTTGGATGGGTTCTCATCGGTGGAAAGCCACAGCTCGCTGGAGTTGTCCGAGGCGATCCAGAACGTGTAGCGCCCGTGATCCGGCGGGATCAAATAACCGCTGATCCGCTGGCCGAAGGTGTTCGCCACGTCGGTGCCGGTGACCAGTCCCGCGCCGGAGGCGAGCGT
>DAISZP010000039.1:0-8604 GCA_036824745.1 Luteolibacter sp. | reverse complement strand
CGTGGTGGTTAGAGACGGCGATGCCGGAAACGCGGCGTTGTTGGTTAGATCCGTCACGTTGTCACCGCTGATGCCGTTCCACACCTCGCGCTTCAGCAACGAGCGCTCGGTGGGCGCGGTCGGATGTTCGAGATACTCGTTCGCGATGACCTGGCGGGTGATGCCGGGTCCTTCCCATGCGACGGCCACGTGATCGCCATAAAGGCCATCGCGATGGCGGGTCTCGATGTAGTATCTCCTGCCCGCGACGAGCGTGCGCGCGGTGGATTTCTGCGATGCCCCCACGTCCCATGCTTCCGCAGCGGTGTATCCGACGACCGAGGCAATCTGTGTTGCGTTCGCCGCGTTTTCATCGGTGGAAAGCAGCAACTGTCCGTCGTCATCGCAAGCGAGCCAGAAAGTGTAGGTGCCGGTGACTTTCGGAACGAGGAAACCGGAGATGCGGTCGCTGTAGGTTTCCGCCACATCCGCCGGTGTTTTGAAAGCGAATAACGCGCTCTCCGAACTCGGCGCGGTGGCCGGCGGCGTGGTGGTCGTGTTGCCCAGCCAGATCTCGCGCTTCAAGGCGGGCCGATAGAAGTCCGGATACTCGAGGAAACCGCCGTTGATCACGGTCCGCGTGATTCCCGGGCCCTGCCATGCCACGGCGAGATGATCTCCGCCCCCGCCTTCCTTTTGCAGGGCCTCGATGTAGTAGCGCTTGCCCGCGACCAGCGTGATCACCGCGGATTGCTGGCCCGCCTGCTGGGTCCACGCCTGGTTGCCGACCGCGCCGTTCACATAGCCGATCCGCTTCTTGTTAGACGGATTGACGTCCGAGGAAAGCCACAGCTCGCTGCCATCGTCGGAAGCGATCCAGAACGTGTAGTCGCCGGATGCGGGAGGGATCAGATAGCCGCTGAGCCGCTGGCCGTAGTTGTCACCCCAGCCGGACGGAGCTTCGAAGTGCTGGGTGTATCCGCTCTGACCCGGTGAGATGGGGAAATACAGCGAGCCGGTCAGTTCGGCGATGCCTTGTCCTCCGGCGAGGCCGGTCCAGACCTCGCGTTTGAGGCCGGCTTTGGCGACGTTCACCGTGATGCTGGCGGTGTCTGATAGAGGAGTCGGCCCGTTGTCGCCGGCGATCACTGTTAGAACCCTCGTGCCCACCGGCAGTCTGGATCCGGAGGCGCGGATCGTTCCGGTGAGGGGATCGATCGTGAACGCGCCATCCGTGTTTCCTCCGGTGATCGAGTAGGTCACCGTGGTCCCCGGATCCGCCCAGTCCTTGGCTTCCAGCGTGGTCACCAAACCATCACGATCGAAGACAGTGACGGACTTGTCGTTCAGCGTGGGGGCTTCGTGGTTGTAGAACTGCTGGGTGACGTGCGGCGCGCCGAGAATCACTTGGTCGAAGTCCGGACCGGACCAGGACACCGCGAGGTTGTCCGAGACCGCGCCTTCCTTGTGCAGCACCTCGATGTAGTAGAACCTCCCGCCCTCCAGCGTGATCGGGGCGGACTTCTGCGTGGTGTATTTCCCCCACTCGCGCGAGTTGGTGGCTCCGGTGTGGTAGGCGACGCGCACTTTGTTAGACGGATTACTGTCGGTGGAGAGCCAGAGTTCCCCTCCGTCATCCGAGGCGATCCAGAACGTGTAACTGCCGCTGTCCGGCGCGCGCAGGTAGCCGCTGAGGCGCTGGCCGTAGTTTTCCGCGATGTTCGACGGGGTTTCGAAAAACGCCTGATACGTGACGGAGTTCGGGTTGTTAGGGAAATTCGCGTTCGAGGTCAGGTTGCTCACCAGGTTGCCGTTGATGCCGGACCAATACTCGCGTTTCACCGCGCGCGGCTCCACTTCGATCGCGATCTGCGCGGTGCGTTGCAGGCCGCCGGAATCCGTCACGCGCACGTCGAGATAATACTTCGGCAGCGTGGCGAAGGAGAGCGCGCCGTTCACCGTGAGCGCTCCGGTGGACGCGTTGAGGGCGAAGGCATTGCCGGTGTTTCCTCCGGTGATCGTGAAGGCGGACAAAACCGAACCCGGCTCGAAATCCCCGGCCGCGAGCGCGCCGATGGAGGTTCCCAGCGCGCTGTCCTCGCGCACGCGGAAGGTCATGTTCGCCAGCCACGGCGCGCGGTTCGCCATCGTGCCCGGGTATTCCAGATACTCCATGCCGATGAGCCGCCGCGAGAGCGTGGGCGTCTGCCAGGCCACCGCGGCGTGGTCTCCGCCGGCGTTCTCGCGATGGAGGAATTCGACGTAGTAGCGCTGACCGGCGACCAGCGCGATGTTCGCCGATTGCTGGGTGCCGAGCTGCGTCCACGAATCCGCTCCGGTGGTCGAGTTGTTGTAGGCGACGCGCACTTTGTTAGACGGATTGCTGTCGGTGGAGAGCCACAGCTCGCTTGCATCGTCGGACGTAGTCCAGAACACATGGTTTCCGGTCTCGGTGGGAACGAGGTATCCGCTGAACTTCTGGCCGTAGTTGTCTCCCGGATACACGCCTTGGAAACTCCCCGCGTGGCGGACGAGGTTCGGGCTGTTAGGGTAATTCGCGTTCGAGGTGAGCCCGGAGATGCCGCTTCCGCCGAGACCGGTCCATATCTCCTGTTTCAGCCCGCGCATCGGGCCGACGCGCACGGTGACCGCCGCCGTTTGCGGTGAGCCGCTGGTGTAGGCCACGGTCAGGTTGAACACCGTCGTGCCTGTTAGAGCGGACGCGTTCGCCACGCTCAGCGCGCCGGTGCCGCTCTGGATGGCGAATGCGGTGCCGGTGTTTCCCGCCGTGATCGAGTAGGCCGAGCCGCCGGGCGCGACGGTTCCGAGCACCGCGCCGTTGAGCGCGTTCGCGGGCACCCGGAATCGCCAACCGGGCGCGGGCGCCGTGCCGCTGATCGTGTATTCGCCGATCGAGCCGTAGTCATCATAACCATCCGTCGCCCAGGTGCCGTTGCCCACGCCATCCACGGTGACCGTGTAGGTGCCCGCGGCGATGGCGGTGCTGAGCGTGGCGCTCAACTGATTCGCCGGGCTCGCGGTGGCCACCAGCGTGCCGGAGGAGTTGTATAGCTTCGCCTCGATGTCGAGGTTCGGGCTGTTCACAGCGCCGTTGAATTGCAGGCTGAGGTTTCCTCCGCCGCTGGTGAAGGTGAAGGCGTCCACATCGTCCGGGCTGGCGATCACGCCGTTGTTAGAAACCGCGCCGCCGCTTCCGATCACCAGCGGCGTGGCCTGCACGGAGTCCGGCGCATGATCATCCACGCGCCGCGCGACGGACGAACCGATCTGGATGAGATCGTCCTGTTGCTGGTTCGCGTTCGTGTAATCGCCCTTGCACCACTGGCAGATGTTCTGGTTGTAGGGAGCGCCCATGATCGGGCCCCAAGTCATCGCGCCGCTGCCATGGCCGCCGTAGTAACCCTGCGTCGTCGTGTCGTCGTGATGCAGGCCGAAGGTGTGGCCCACTTCGTGGGAAATGACGACCGCGCCGCCGTTTCCACGGTAGAAGTTCCAACACACCGGCTCGCCGGATTCGCGGAAGGTGTTGTTGAAGGCCACACCGCCGGCACCGGCGAAGTTGTTCGTCGTGGTGATGCAGCGGATGCGCAGGCCCTGCGGCGCGCGCAGATAGGCTTGCAGATCGGTGGTCACGTTCACCTCGAAGGGCGCATAGTCCTCCGCCACGCGCCGCCAGATGTCCGTCACCTCGCTGGCCGGCAGGTTGTAGGCCGGTGCAACGATGCGCCGTCCGCCTTCCCACGAATGCCCCTCGATCACCTCGCCATCGAAGTCCAGGTAAACGGTCGCCTCCGCGCGCGGCAGGCTGCTCAGGATCGGGATCGCCTCATAGATCACTCCCACCGACCGGCCGCCGTTGTAAATCGCAGCCTTCTCCGGATCCGGAACTTTTCCGGACTGCGCCAGCGGTTTCCAATCCGGCTCCGGTTCGCAGATCACCTCGCCCAGCGGTCGCCGCGCCACCTGAAGTTTCCCCTCCGCATCGCTCGAATACACATAAGCGATGCCCTCCTTCCGCTGCAGGATGAACCCGCGCCACCCCCACGGCTCGCCGCCGATCTCAAAGGTCCCGTTGCCGTCCAGCACATCGCCACCGGCCGCGTGCGCGCCGTTCGGATAGTGGTTCACATAGTTCACCCGCGCCGCCATTTCCCCGCCGCCGGGTAGGGGTAAACGAATCACCATGCCCTTCACCAACGCCGCGAGCCCCGCGAAGGACTCCACGCCCTCCGGCGAAACCCGCTCCGCCTCCGTGATCCGCGGCCCGCCCGCTGCCGCCGCATTCCCGCCCGCCGCCGCGGTCGGCTCCGGCACCGGAGCGCCGTCACGCGACAGGAAGATCCACAGGCCGAGCCCGGCCAACATACACGCGCATACCAACTTGGAGGAGTTTTTCATGGAGACTGGGTTTTGTCCGCAGGCTGCGGACGCAAAAGAACGGTCAGACAATCAAGTAGACATCAGCCAGGGGGGCAAATCACCTCCCTGTTTCTGTAGCCGGGAAAAGCGCGGACGCATGGGACTCCCAAACCGCTCCACGCAATCTGAAAATCCACGCTCCCACCTCAAGCCCCCCATCCGGGGCTGTCATGACAGGCACCGGGCAAGGATCCTTCCCAAACTCACCCAATCAATGCGCCAAACCACCACCAAACCCGCCATCCGATTGCCGGAGTCCGGATTCAACTCTGATCATGATCCGCACCCTTGCCTCAAAGCGGCACGCACAAGAATCCAACGATCCAATTCAGCAATAGACCCACAAATCCCCACGAAATCCAATTCAGTCGATTCACGAAAGTATCCTTGAGAAGGAAGGAAACCCCGAGAATGCCGACAAATATCCCGAGACAGTAAGCCGCCAAAATTCCAAACGCTCCGTGCGGACTGAACACCTCAAAGACCAGGAGAAGATACATCGCGGCCATCAGCGCCCGCAATAGCAGCCGGGCGAATCGGGCATTTGGTTTTCCAGCGGTATTCTGCATTTTCCACTCAACTTCTAATCTCTGGCGGCGGTTCCTTGGCTTTTTGGAATTGGCGGAATCGTAAAATCGCCTTCAAAATTCCTCGGCAGCCGGAAACCCTCTGGCAAATTCGTGAATTCCGCTTCGGTTAGTGCGATATCTCGATCCGAATTATTCACGAGTCTCCACAGCGTCACCTCGTCCATCCAGCCGAATCTACCCGAACCTGTAGACCCGAGTCTCTCTGCCTCTAGTCCGTTTATCGCGCTGATGTCGATCTCCACCCTCCGCCCCTTAAGTTGACCCTGTGCCATCCGCTGCTCAATGATCACCAGTTGGATCCCATCGCGCCGCAAGTGAGTTATCCTCAATTCGGGCTGATTGAGTTTAGTGATCAGCTCCTTTCTTCCCTCTTCCGCCCCGGTCTTGAATGCCCACATGCAACTGGTAGATCCGACGACGATGGAAGCTCGAACTCAAGAAGGACACCATCTCCGGGTCGGCACCTCGACTTGATCCACTCCGGATTTCACAGCCCTTGCGCGAGGGAGAGGAGCAGAAACAAGGGAACAATCGAAAGGCATCTTCGAAAGGTCATCTTCGGTTCAAATTTGCCACGAAAATACCGGACTCGCGAGACCAGCCAGACGAAGACCGCCGCGGGAAGACCTGCCGACAATACGAGCAACCCGATCATGGAAAGCGTCTCAATATTTCCCTCCGCTACCGCAGGATGGGAATACCAAACAAAGAACCTCCACGCAAAAAAGTAGGCACCCTCGAACAGAATCAACGCACCGAGCAACCGTATTGGATCCATCCGTCCCCGGGCAAGCAAGAGCACAATGACAGCGCGAATCGCCACAAAGAGATACCAAGTCGGCATCACCCGCTCATACGTGCAAACCGGACAGGCCAAGACCGCAGGAATGACCAGTGAATGGCTGAACATACTTATGCAAAGTGTTAAAGGCGAGACGGTGCCTTCATTTCGTTTGAACCGGCTTGATCTCCGTCGGGGGCACGGTCTTGTCGCGCTCAAGCATGCGGGAGTCGATCCAGGGCGCGGATCCCTTGTCATCCGCCACGGTTCCGTCGAGTTTCACCGTCAGGACAATCCAACCCTTCGTTTCATTCACTTCCTCGGGCTTGGGTGACCAGGAAACGATCCAGCGCCGATCAGGTTGACCCTCCTGGTAGCCGATCCAGATCCGGTCGATGTAGTGGTGAGACACATCAATCTTCTTGTTGCGAACGTAGGCCTTCGCAAGTTCGAGCGCCTTTTCGAGGGAGATCTTGGGCTCCGGAGATGGGCCAATGGTGGTCGCGCGCATTTGCGGGCTAGCCAGAAGCAGAGACGCGATGATCAGGAGATTTTTCATTGTTTGCAAAACGTCCACGAGCTGGCAACTACACTAGCGGTGGCGAGTTTTGATTACAAGGCTGAGGCTGGAATCAGGAAAAAGCATCAAGTCTGAACGGCTGGCAGCTTTTGTCACGGCGCGTCTTGCTGCGCCCCTCCACTCGATGTTGACGCGCTTAGCCCGCGAAGAAGTGGAACCCGATAATCCTGATCCTTTTCGTTCCAGAAGATCAAACGATTGGGCAAATCGACATTAAAGAACGACTCGTAATAGGCATCCTCATTGATCGGTTCGTCGTCTCGTCCAAAAATCTTGAGCTTCACGGGATCGGAAGCCAAGTCGATGTCTCCCTGGTGCAATGCGATTGCTGTGAAACGCTCTTCCTCGACCATTCGAATCGGCGTCTCGCTCGAATCATACAGCTGGCCGATTGCAGCAACCAAATGATCGCTGCGCTCGCCAGTGCTGAAAAAGCGGACTCCGCTGCGATAAACGTGGTCTTGAATCAAATCCATGTTGGCATCGAACCCGGACTTCATTCCCTTCTGAAGAACTACACCCATGCCAACGACTTGATCTTCGAACGACGCGGCAATATTGAAGCGATAGTGTGTCTCGTCCTCTATCAGATCGAGAATCTCAAAGGTCAAATCCACGAAGCCATCCTCGCAGAACTGATCAAGGATCGGATAATCATCGCGGCCAAGTTGGATACTCATCGGTTCTGACCTCCGGCGTTTGATCGTATCTTCTTCATCTTGGCACCTCCATTAGCTGTGACACGGGCGACATGGAAGCTCGAATCCAATGCGCACAGGTGGAACTTCGATCATGATGGGCGACCTGTTGGTTGCTGGACTCCTATCGTGCGGGGCGGGATTTGTCGAGATTGCGGGCAGATCGCGGCACAAATGTAATCATCCTCCGTTTCCTCGGCTCCCTCCTGTGAATCCATTTCCCAAAGCACCCTGTTTCCCTGCGGTCCTTGGGTTCTTTGCTGTGGGAGGTTTCCACGGAACAAAGGCGGTCCATGCGCGTGCGCCATCGGCGATGGCAGGCCACCTTTTTTGATTTCCCATTCGTGGCGATTCGGGAAATTCGGGGTTCAGGCTACCTCTGTTTTTTCTGACCACGAAGGGCACGAATGTTCACGAAGGGAAGATGAGTGGAGCTTCGCGCGGGGCAGGGTCTCGACGGACGTAGTCCGACGCTACAGGCGGTTCATTGGCGTTCGCCCTCGGCAACGCTTCTCAGCGCATGGCGGCGCGGAAGTGGTGTTCCATTTCGGCGACGATGGCGGGCCAGCCGAGGGACTCGGCGGTACGGCGGGCGGCGCTGCCGAGGCGCTGGCGGAGGGATGGATCGAGCAGGGTCTCGGCGGCGGCGAGGAAGGCGGCTTCGTCGGACTTGGGGACTTTGAGGGCGTTTTCACCGTTCACGCAGTGCCAGGCGGCGGCGGCGTAGTCGTATGAAAGGGTGGCGAGACCGGAGGCCATGCCTTCGAGCAAAACATTGCCGAAGGTCTCGGTCTCGCTGGGGAAGAGCATGAAGTCCGCGGAGGCGTAACAATCGGCGAGTTTCTCCCCGGTGTGGTAGCCGGTGAAGCGCACGTCGGGATGCTCGCGGGCGAGTTTGGCGCGCACGGGTCCATCACCGACGACGACGCAGACCATGTCCGGACGGATGAGGCGCATGCGCTCGAAGGCGCGGATGGCGAGGCCGATGTTTTTCTCAGAGGAGACGCGGCCGACGACGATGGCGACGGGGGCATCGCCGGTGGCGCCCCAGGACTGGCGGAGCGCGGGGTCCCGGCGGTCCGGGCGGAAGAGCGCGGTATCGACACCGCGGCCGAGCACGCCGACGTGCTTGAAGCCGCCCTCCAGCAGGTGGCGGCGGGCATCGGGCGAAGGGACGAGGGTGATGGCGAGGCGGTTGTGGAACCATTTCTGATAGGCCCAGACCTTTTCGGCGAAACGGCGCATGCCGTACTTGAGGAGATACTCGCGGAAGTTGGTATGAAAGCCGCCGAGGGTGGGGATGCCGAGTTTCAGGGCGGCGGCGGCGGCGGAGAAGCCGAGCGGGGTCTCAATGGCGACGTAGATGACATCCGGGCGGTTTTCGGTCCAGCGGCGGCGGAAGAAGCCGGGGAGTGGCTGGCCGACCTTGATCTCCCAGTATCCCGGAAGCGGCCACCACGGCACGCTGGCCTCACCTTCGTTTCCCCTGCCGGAGCGGATGACCTCGACGCGGTGGCCGCGCTCGCGCAGGCCCTT
>DAISZP010000038.1:0-18638 GCA_036824745.1 Luteolibacter sp. | reverse complement strand
CTCACCTTGAGCGCGATTTCGTCGTGATGCTTTGCCGCCGAAACAAGGATCGGGCCATCCGCGGCGGCGTAGCGCACGGCGTTGCGGACGAGATTTTCCACCGCGCGTTTGAGCAACTCCGGCACGACGTTGGCCTGCAGGTCATGTGGAATGGAAACGCGGATCTCGGCATCGCTCTTCTCCTGATCCACCGCTTCGGCGATCAATTCGTGGAGCGGAACGATTTCCAAGACCGCGGATTTTCCCGCGAGTGCGGATTTGCTGAAGGCTAACAGTTCCCGGACCAGAACGGCCATGCGGTTCACCTCGCCGATGGCGCGGGTGACCGTGCTTTTCTCGGTTTCCGAGGCGCGTTGCTCGAGGATGCTCAAGGCGACTTCGAGGCGCGCGAGCGGCGAGAGCAGCTCGTGGGCGGTGTCTCCGAGGAAACGTTTCTGTCCGGTGACGAAGCCATCGAGGCGCTGGGCCATGTGGCGGTGCGCGTTCTGAAGGCGTCCCAGTTCGTCGCCGCGGCGCGTCTCGATCGGCGGCTCGAAGCTGCCGGCGGCGATGTTCTCGGCGGTTTTTGTTAGATTCTGGAGCGTCTTTGTGAGGATGTGAACCATCGGCAGCCAGAGCAGCAGTGACATCACCGCCAGCGCCGCGCCCAGCCACAGCCATGGCACGTAATCGAAGAACAAACCGCCGCCGCGGATGGAATCGGAAGCGAGCAGCAGGGTGTAAGGCAGGGGACCTTCCGGATTGTCGAGATGAACGCCCGCCCAATAGAGCCGGGGGTTTGTGGAAACGACCATGAATTTCTCAAACTTGGTGCTCGGGGTGATCTTGCCGGACTTGT
The DNA here is from genome assembly GCA_036824745.1 of Luteolibacter sp. Lineage (GTDB taxonomy): Bacteria > Verrucomicrobiota > Verrucomicrobiia > Verrucomicrobiales > Akkermansiaceae > Luteolibacter. The sequence goes on along the minus strand of DAISZP010000038.1, from coordinate 17,800 downwards.
TTTTGTTAGGCGGACCGCCACTGAATGGGACACCCCGGGGACCTGGTCCGTCGTCCATGAAGAAGTCATCCGGCGGCCCATCGTCACTGGAAAACTTATCGGGAGGCAGCGGCGGCTTGTCATTTCTGAATCCCCCCGGGCCTCCCGGTCCGCCTCTGTCCCGTGGCCCTCCGGGTCCGCCTGGGCCCGGGCCGGTTCCCATGCCGCCGAATTTCGAGTCGTGGTTGTGAATGGCTTCCTTCACCTCGGATGGAAGCTCGCGCATGTCTCCCGCCATGAAGCGGCCGTTGTTGAGCACGATGGTGGCCTTCACGCCCCGTCCGCGGAGTTCGCCGAAAGTTTCGTCGAGAACTGCTGACCATTCGCTTTTCGAGCGTTTCAACAGCTCCGGTGCGAGTTGCCGCGAGATGGAATCTAGTTGTCCGCCGGTGGGTCCCGCCAGCAGCGATTGTACGCCTACCGAGAACTGCGCGCGGAGAAACCATAACACGACTCCGGCGATGAGCAGCAGGTTGACCAGCGCCCATGCCAGGATTTTCCAGCGCAGCGAAACTTTCATCACCGGGAGAAACGCGAGATGCTAGGGAGATCTCGCGCAAGGTCACCGAAACTTACCCGATCCTTACAAGCCCGCGTTTCAGGCATCTCCCATCATGTAGCCCACTCCGCGCACGGTGCGGATGAAACGCGGCTCCTTGGGATCGTCCTTCAGCTTCCGGCGGAGATTGGAAACATGCACATCCAGCGAGCGGTCGAAGGCCTGCCACTCGCGGTCGCGGATTTCTTCCATCAAGTCGTCGCGGGACTTCACCGCTCCCTTCGCAAGAGCCAGCGTGTGCAGGATCTGGTATTCGCCGGAGGTCAGGGTGAGGGTTTCACCACCCAGTGTGACCGTCCGCGAAGCATGGTGGATGACCAGATCGCCGATGACGATTTTCTCGGGCTTTTCCCCATCGTGAGGAGCGGCCCGGCGAGTGATCGCGTGCAGTCTGGCCAAGAGGGCGCGGGTTGAGGACCCCTTCGGCAGATAATCGTCCGCGCCGCCCTCAAGCCCGGCGATCTGGTCCTCTTCATCGCCTCGGGCGGTGAGCATCAGCACCGGCACATTGCTCTTTTCACGGATCCCGCGCAGCACTTCAAATCCGTCACATCCGGGAAGCATCACATCGAGGATGATGGCGTGCCAGTCCGCGTCCGCCGCGCGGGCGATGCCCTCCGGCCCCGTGTGCGCCGTGCTCAGTTGATAGCCATGGTCCGCCAGATACTCGGCGATGAGCGAGCAGAACTCCTCATCATCATCGATGATGAGAACGGCGTTTGGATTCGTGGAATTCGCGGTCATCCGGACCTATTGAAACCGAATCCGCCGAGAAGGTCGCGTAAACATTTTGGGGGAGCGCGCGATCATCGCGTTTTACTGGAAACGCGAGCGATGAAATCCGGCATCAATTTTGCCGCCGCGCGCATCACCGTGTTGTGGTCGAGACCCTGGTTTTCATGGAACTCGACCGCCGGATGCCCCAACTTGCGCAGCGTGGCGGCCATGAAATCGTTCTCCTCCACCCGGCAGGGCCAATCGAGCTTGCGGTCGCCGGTGATCAGGCAGATGGGCGGCAGGTCCTTGGAAACGAAATGCAGCGCGGCGAACTCATCGATCACCGGCACGAGCGGATCCGCCTTGATGCCGCGCAGCTCCTTCACATGGAAATGCGTGGTGACCTGCGCGCTCACCGGGATCACTCCGGCGAGCTGTTTGTTAGAAAATCCGTGCGCCGCGAGCCACTTCGGATCCATCGCGATCATCGCCGCGAGATAACCTCCCGCCGAGTGGCCGCCGATGAAGACCTTCTTCGGGTCGCCGCCGTATTCGGAAATGTGTTTCAAGGTCCAAGCCACCGCGGCGGCAGCGTCCGTTAGAAAATCCGGGCAGTCTGCCGGAGGCGCGAGCCGGTATCCCGCGGAAACGAGTGCCACGCCCTTGCCCTCGAAGACTGGGAAATCCCGCTTTCCTCCGGTAAGCCCGCCGCCGTGAAACCAGACCAGCGTGGGAAAATCCTTCACGTTTTCCGGCAGGCGCATGTCGAGGAAACAACGCTTGTCCGGATCCTCCAACTTCTGCTCCGCGGCATAATACGAGATGCCATTCACTGTTTGGCCTTGCGCCGGCGTTTCCCTGGCCGCGGCAATACCCATGACCAGCAACATCATTCCCAATCGCCCCAGCCAGTTTCTCATGGGCATCCGGATACGTTGCCGAGCGCGGCGCATCAAGGTCCGAAGGGGGCGTGAGCCGAATATGGCCGCTAATCGGCTCAAGAAAGTGCTCGTTTGTGAGCCGAATAGCGGTATGATTTGGCTCATGAGCTACCAATGGCAGCAACCGGACTGGCCGGAGTTCCGCTACGGACTCGACGGCGTGGCCGATCTTTTGCTGGCCTTCGCCGACCATGCCGGACGAGTCGGCGGGCTGCTGGAGGCTCTGCCGGATGACCTTGGAACCGAGGCCGTGCTTGATCTCATGATCGCCGAGGCCATCCGCTCATCCGCCATCGAGGGGGAAACCTTGAATCGCGAGGCCGTGATGTCGTCGATCCGCAACCGCCTCGGCCTCAACGCCGTGCCACAACCGGTGAACAGCCGCATGGCCGACGGTGCCGGGGAATTGATGGTCGCCGTCCGGAACGGTTTCCGGGAGCCCCTTTCTGAAGAAACCCTCTTTTCCTGGCACCGGATGCTCCTCGGAGGCTCATCCGGCCTGCGGGTCGGCGCTTGGCGCGAAGGTGGCGATCCGATGCAGGTTGTTTCAGGCCGGATCGACCGGCCGACGGTGCATTTCGAAGCTCCACCCTCGGAGCGGGTCCCGGCGGAAATGGCACGTTTCATCGCGTGGTTCAACAACACCGCACCCGGCGGACCGAAAGAGATCCCGCAACCACCCGTTAGATCGGCGCTTGCGCATCTTTACTTCGAGACGATCCACCCCTTCGAGGACGGCAACGGCCGCATTGGCCGGGCCCTCGCGGAGAAAGCGCTCTCCCAAGGATTGGGTCGCCCGGCGGTTCTCAGCCTTTCCCATGCCATCGATGGCGCGCGGAACGCTTACTACGATGCCCTCAAAACCGCCCAACGAAGCAACGAAGTGACCGCCTGGGTCCATTGGTTTGTTAGCGTGATCGTACAGTCCCAGCGCGATGCCGAAGCCCAGGTGCGCTTCGTGCTGCGGAAGGCGAAATTCCTCCAGCGATTTGAAAGTGGATTGAACGAACGCCAGCTCAAGGTCGTGCGCCGGATGTTGGAAGCAGGCCCCGATGGTTTCACCGGCGGCATGAACGCGCGGAAATACATCGCCCTCACCGCAGCCTCCAAAGCCACCGCCACCCGCGATCTCCAACAGCTCGCGGTCATGGGCGCACTTGTCCCCACCGGCGGTGGCCGCAGCACACGCTACGAGCTGGGTGTCTTGTGACGGCGATTTTTCTCCCGCTCAATGATCCGGCTTGTTAGCGTGGAAACCATGAGAGTCTTCCTTCTGCTTTTGCTTTGCGTCTCCTGCCTCCGCGCCGAAGTCACCCGCGGTGAGATCGGCGGGGCGAAGTTCACCATCGCCGCTCCGGAATCATGGCAGGGCAGGCTGGTGCTCATCGCCCACGGATATCGACCGGAAAACGCGCCGCTTGGTGCGGATCTCGATGCCTCGGACGAATTCGTGGCGCCGCTCCTGAAGGATGGCTGGGCCGTCGCCATCACCAGCTATCGCCGCAACGGTTGGGTCATTGAAGACGCGATTCTCGATCTCAAGGCGCTGCGCGATCACTTCGTGGAGAAACACGGAGCGGTGAAACGTTGCATCCTCGTCGGCAATTCGATGGGCGGGCTCATCGGAACGCTCATCGCCGAAGGCGCGATGGACGGCGTGCAGGGAGTGGTCAACATCGGTGCCTACATCGGCGAATGGCAGAAGGAGGAGTTCTATCACTCGCTCACGTGGAAACCGAAGGCACCCGTTTTGTTTCTAACCAACCAGGACGAGCTGGAGCACCCGAAACACTATCACGGCAAGGCCGGCGCGGACATGACCGCGCTCTGGGAAGTCCGCCGCAACGGCCACTGCAACACCTCGGACGCCGAAAACCTGCAAGCCGTGCTCGCGGTGAACGCCTGGATCGATGGAAAAGCACCGGACAAGAACAAGGACGGCACGGTTCCGCCAACAATACGTCCAAGCTCCGCCACGAAGAGCGACGCCGGACTCACAGGAAAGATCCGCATGGCATCGGAATCATGGGGAAACCTCTCCACCGAATTCGTGGCGGCCGACCTCGAATCGCTCGGATTGAAAATTGGCGACAAAGCCACCGTTTCCAGCGGCGGGAAGAAGTTGGAAGTTTCCGTCGTCAACTACCGCAGTGATGCGGAGCAGGGCAAAGGCGCGCTCTACCTCACGCCGAACGGCTGGGTTGTCATCATGATCAACGGCGGCAACGCCGCGAAGGCACTCGGCGTCAAAACCGGAGATTCGATCCAGCTCTCGAAGTAAGTTCGGATAAAAACCGCGCGATTTCTCCAATCTCCTGTGCTCCCGCCCGGATCCGCCAGGCCATTCCATGAGCTTCCGCTTGCCCTATTTCGAATTCTAATGTGATCTCCAACTAACGTCAGGATCTTCACATCAATCCATCCATGAAATCGGGCAAGCGCATGATGTTTCTAGGTCTGGTGTTTCTCGCCTTGGCAGTGGTGATTGTGGTGTCCAAACGCACGACGCCCGGTGGCGGGATGCCTGGGAACCCGCAAGCCAAGGAGATTTCATCCAATGTGCGAAACAGGGATCGGGTTTCCGGATCGCCCGCGGAACGGAAGGAACGGCTGCGCTCGATCTTCCTCGGGAAGAAGAGCGACCAGATCACGGCGGAGGACATCAAGCTGATGAGGAGCCTGCCCGCCGAGGCGTTGATGGGTTTGTTAGACGAACTCGGTACGGGTTCCGGCCCGGATTCCTTGATCATTGCGATGATCAAGCGGCTGGGTGAAATCGAGGAGAACTCGGCGTTGGAGTGGCTGTCCGGGCACGGTGTGGATTGGTTCTCCCGTTTCCCCCAAAACGAGTTTAAACAATGGGTGCTGATGGGCTGGGCTGAACGCGATGCGCCCGCGGCGCTGGCGAAGATGCTTGATCCGGATTTCTATGGCGGCTTCGCACCGTGGAGCCCCGGAGGGAAGGGATTGGTCGCACAGCCACCGGCGGGCCTCGTGGAAAAGGCTGCGGCGAATGATCCGGAAGGAACATGGAAACTGCTGCGGCAATATCGGAGGAAGGAGTTGGGAGCACGGTTCTTCGCAAACCTGGATCCCGCGTTGGCGAAGGGATACGCCTTGCAGTTGGCCGAGTTGTTCCGCGATCCGGCCCGACCGGGCTTGGAGGTTTTCGGAGGGCTTGAGAACGATCCTGCCGAGGCGGCTACCGCGGACAGCCACGCGAGCGCGTCGAAACAGGCGGCGGCAGCTTGGTTCGTGTGCGAACCGGACGCCGCGCTCGCATGGTATGTGAAACAATGTCCGCTCTTGGAAAACAATGGCGATGAACTCGGTGAAAAGGCCGGCGAATTGATGGGCAGGCTGGTCAATTTGTCCCCCGACAAGGCGATGGATTGGGCCCGAGCACAGAAGCCAGATGTGCGTACCGGGTTGGCCGGTGATTTGGCTGGAGCGATCACCGCCCGTCGGAACTTCACCGAAGACGACATGTCCCGATTGAATGAAGCCTTCGCGTGGATGGACCGAACACAACGCGTGGAATGGCTGACCCGCACCGCCAGAAGCCAAAAGTGGCAGGCTGCCGCTCCGGAGGCGGAAACATCACCTGCCGAGCAGATCACGGCGGGATTGAAGATGACGCGGGAAGAAGAGACCGCGCTTGCGAAAACCCTCGCCGCCGAAACGGGCACGAAGTGAATTGGGCAGAAAATACTGTCCTCCCGCGCGGCTCTCGTTCGTCATGCTCATGAAACCAACCCATCCAGAACCATGACCACGCCATCCACCAACACCGTCCGCCTCCACCGCGTGCTGCGCGCCAAACCGGAGAAAGTTTACCGCGCGTTTCTCGATCCGGACGCCATGGCCAAATGGCTGCCGCCCTATGGTTTCACCTGCAAGGTCCATCACCTGGACGCGAAGGTCGGCGGCACGTTCAAGATGAGCTTCACAAACTTCTCCTCTGCCAAGAGCCATTCGTTCGGCGGCACCTATCTGGAGCTGAAACCGAACGAACTGCTGCGCTACACGGACACCTTCGACGATCCCGGCCTGTCCGGCCAGATGATCACCACGGTTTCCTTGACAGAGGTCTTCTGCGGCACCGAGCTGAACATCACACAGGAAGGCATCCCGGCGATGATTCCGGTGGAGGCCTGCTACATGGGTTGGCAGGAGTCGCTGGCGCTGCTCGCGCTTCTGGTGGATCCGGAGATTCCGGATGAGATGTGATTTCCTCACACCTTGAGGAAGATCTTCCTCACAAACAGAAACCGGCAGATCCACACCGCGAATGCCAGCGCGAGCAGCGAAGTGGCGAGATCGCCCAGGCCGTGCCAAACGCCATCAAGCGCCTTGTGGACCTCCCCGCCCGTGAAGCATCTTGCGATGACGTGCAGTTTCACGAAATGCACCAGCAGATAGATCGTGATCGCGTTCATGCCGATCCACACGAAGGGCTGGCACCAGCGGCGTTTCTGTTGGAGATCGATCACCTTGTAGAACACCGCCAGCAGCACCGCGCTGATCCCCGCGGTGAAGAGGACGAACGATGACGTCCACAGTTTCTTGATGATCGGAAACTGGAAGTGCCACAGCAATCCGAGCGCGATCCCCGCCACGCCCCAACCGACGAGCAGGCGGACTTTCCTCATCGGCTCGATAGCGGGGTTCCTCAACAGCATGCCGGCGAACACGCCTAACAGTGTCGTGGCGACGGCGGGCAGCGTGCTGAGCAAGCCTTCCGGATCGTGATCGCCGTCCCATTTCCGGAAGGGCAGCCACGTCTTGTCGATCCAGTTGGTGAGATTGTGGCCTTCCGCGAAATCCCCCGCGCCGAAGCCGGGCACCGGAATGAAAGTGAGCATCGCCCAGTATCCGGCGAGGATCGAAACCGCCAGCACCACCATCTGCCGCGGATTCAGCCAGACGAAGGCAAGCCCCGCGCCGAGGAAACACAGCGCGAGCCGCTGCAACACGCCTAGCAGTCTCACCTGGTCGATCCCACCGCCGATTCCACCATACACAAGCACGCCTAACAACCAGAGCAGCGCGCTCCGTCTCAGGATCTTCAGCGTGGTCGCGCCTCGTCCCGCGGTCGCGATGGATTTCGAAAGCGAAAACACCAACGACACTCCGACGATGAAGGCGAACAGAGGGAAAATCAGATCGTAGAAATGAAACCCGTCCCACGACGCGTGTTGAAGCCTGTCGTTCAGGGACGGCGTCATCGGAAACATCTCGGACAGCGCCTCAATGACCTCTTCCACGCCGACGATGAAGAACATGTCCAACCCGCGCAGCGCGTCCACGGACATCAGGCGTTGCGACTGCGGCACTTCGCTCGGACTCTCTGGCATCCACGCAATCTGAAGTCCCCTTCCGCGACATCAAGCAAATCCCCTGCGCCGCGCGGGGCGGGTTCATGGATTTTTCACAACGATGCGATGGGCACGGCGCCGCATGTGGGTTAGGAATGCGCTGAGGCCATGCGAGTATTGCCCAAGAACCCGTTCCTTGCCGCTGCCGTCGCGATCCCGGCGATTGCCGCTTGCTACCTGTGGGCCGCTCCCGCAAAGGATGCTGGCGTGGAGATCGCCCGCAGACTGCTTTCCGGACCCGCCCGCGCCAAGGCCGCGGCCGAACGCGTGCGTCCGCAACTGGAGCGTGATCTCACAACCAAGGGGCTGCGTTTCGGCGATCCCGTCTTCCTCCGCGCGTTCAAGGAGGAGGAGGAACTCGAAATGTGGATCCGCAACCGCGCGTCGGGGAAATACGAACTCTTCCGCACATGGAAAATCGCCGCGATGTGCGGCCGACTCGGCCCCAAGCTCGCCGAGGGCGACGGCCAGGTGCCCGAGGGCTTTTACTTCGTGCCGCCCCGCGCGATGAATCCTAACAGCAACTACCACCTCGCGTTCAACATCGGCTTCCCCAACGAATACGACCGCCAACATGGCCGCGACGGCACCTTGATCATGATCCACGGGAGCACCGTATCCATCGGCTGCCTCGCCATGACGGATGAGAAGATCGAGGAAATCTACACCCTTTGCGACGCCGCCCACTCGCACGGGCAGAAGTTCTTCCGCGTGCACATTTTCCCGTTCCGCATGGGCCCCGGACGCATGGAGAAGGCGAAGGACAGCGAGTGGATCAGCTTCTGGAACGAGCTCAGGGAGGGATACGATTGGTTCGAGAAACACCGCGTGCCGCCGGAAGTCGCGGTGAAGGACAAGGCCTATCTGTTTTCAGAACCAGGACGATGAAGCGCTTGATCCCAACCCTCGTTCTTGTGATGTCGCTGCTGTCAGGTGATGCGGCGGTAGCAGCGGAAACCAAGCCCGACGTCCTCGCGCTCGCCTACTTCCGCCAACGGTATCCGACCCGTGTGGAGATTGATGCCGACGGCAAGGTCCGTGAGGTTCCCTTGGCCGATCCGATGAGCGTTGAAAAGCTCCACATCGCGCTCAGCACGGACGGAAGACATTGGAAACCGCTGGCGGCCAATCAACCGGTGTGGAACCAACGCCTCCGCGATCCGTTCATCCGGCGCGCGCCCGATGGCGTCTGGCATTTAATGGGCACCGGCCGCGCCTCCGGCGATCCGCGCAATGAACGCCGACCCGTTTGCCTTCACGCCACTTCACGGGATCTGATCACCTGGGACAGGGTGGAATCTCTTCCGCTGATGGACGGCGTCACCAGTCCGGATGGCAAAAAGCCTCAAAACATCTGGGCACCGGAGTGGTTCTTCGATCAGAAGACCGATGAGTTTTTCCTGTTCTGGTCATCCAGTTTCGAAGACGCGGGCTGGAAGGACAGCCGCCTCTGGTGCTGCCGCACGCGGGACTGGAAAACCTTCACCCCGGCGAAACCGCTGTTTGATCCGGACTACTCGGTGATCGATGGAACGCTATTGGAAAACAATGGCGTCTATCAGCTTTTCCACAAGGAGGAGGAGTTCGGCGCGAAGACCGGGGAACGCCGCGCGATCCGGCTCGCCATGTCGAAACAACTCGAAGGTCCCTATCAGATCCACCAAGGCCCGCTCAACTGCGGCCAGATCGTCCCCACCATCACCGAAGGCTGCTCGGTGACCTCCGATCCGGTGAAACCCGGCTGGCTGCTCTACTACGATTACTGCATGACCAACCGTTTCGGCCTCTCGTCCTCGCCGGATCTGGTGGATTGGAAAGTGGAGGAGGATGTCTCGTTTCCGCCGGACGCGAGGCATGGCAGCGTGTTCAAACTGAATGCCGAAGAGGCCGCGAAACTGGAGAAACAGTTTTCCTCTTCCGCGGAAACGCGTTGATCGGGAAACCGCCGCCGCCCCAAGTGTGGCATTGACCGGACGCTGCCGCAGGGTGGGAATATGGGGAAATGCCTACGATCCGCCTCTTCGTTCTCAGCCTGCTCCTCAGCCAGTTCGCTCCGGGTTTCACTCCGGTCGCCGACAAGCTGGACCGTTTTCCCTCGCGGAGTTGGAAGACGCTTGGTGGCGATTGGTCCGTTTCCGACGGCGCTCTGGTCGTGAAAGGCGGCGATGGCCCCAAGGCGCTGCTCGATGGCGTGGATGCTGGTGATTTCCAACTCGACCTCCAAGTCCGCGCCGATACCGCCGGCACCCAGGCTGGCGTGGTTTTCCGTGGGTCTAACATGTCCGAAGGTGTCGATGCCTTCCGCGGCTACTACGCCGGGATCAATTCCGGAAACAACCTCGTCGTTTGGGGTGTGGTGGAAACCAAGTGGCGTCCGATCGCCTCGCGTCCCCTCACGGTTTCCGCCGGAACGTGGTATCATCTCCGCGTCATCGCCGCCGCTAACAACCTCAAGGTTTACCTCGATTCCAAACCCATCACCAACGACAGTTGGCCCGTGTTCGACGGCATCGATCCCGCGTTCGCCAAAGGCTCCGTGGCCCTGCGCGCTCTCGGCGGGCAGGCCTCGTTCCGCAATCTCAGCCTGCGGCCCTATCAGGCCACTCCGCTGCGGGCCAGCTACACGAATCCGGTGCAGGCCGGTTGCGCGGATCCCGTCGTGTTGAATTACAAGGGCAAGTACTACGCTTACTCGACCCACTCGCCCGATCACCCGAAGATGGTCCGCGGCATCCGCCTGCACACGTCCACCGATCTCGTGAAGTGGAAGGACGAGGGTTTCGTGTTGGAAAACAAGGACAGTTGGGGCGACTCGCGCTTCTGGGCGCCCGACATCGTCGAGAAGGACGGCGTGTTCCACCTCTACTACGCCGCGGACGAGCGCATGTGTGTCGCCACCGCGAAGACGCCGATGGGTCCTTTCCGCCAGGAGAAGATGGAACCGATGACTCCGGAAAGCATCCGCATCGACGGCCATGTCTATCAGGACGACGACGGCCAGCGGTATTTCTACTACGTGCGCTTCGGCGATGGAAACGAGATCTGGGGCGGCAGGCTCAACGACGACCTGTTCACCGTGGACGCCTCCAGCCTGCGCCTCATGGTGAAACCGGACCAGCCATGGGAGCGCCACCAATGGCCCGTCACCGAAGGCCCCGTGATCCTCAAGCACAAGGGCGTCTATTACCTCACTTACTCCGGCAGCCATTTCGAAAACCCGGAGTACGCCGTCGGCTACGCCACCTCGAAAAGCCCGCTCGGCCCGTGGAAAAAATACGAATTCAGCCCGGTGATGAAATCCACCTCCTACGCCCACGGTACCGCGCACCACTGCTTCACCACCTCGCCGGACGGGAAGGAAATCTTCATCGTCTATCACCGCCACAACGACCTCACCCAAACCGAGCCGCGCCAGCTTTCCATCGACCGCGTGCGCTTCATCCCCGATCCCAAGGGCGGCCCGGACATCCTCGAAATCCACGGCCCCACCTCATCGCCCCAGCCGATGCCGTCCGGGGCGAAGTGAGTTCCAAGGTGGGCCGAAATCCCGCCGCCCCCGCCCCAGATCAACTGGGAACCATATCCAGATCGCCGTAAATGGGGTCAGTTCTCTCCGATTCACCTCAAGCCCTCTTTCTCGGATCCTATCGTCCCCCCTCTCGTCACTCGCCCTATTCACGCGCCAAGAAGATGGATCGGGCCGTTGGCCCTGCGGGGAATCGTTGTGGCCTGATCCCAAGCCTTCGGCGTTGGACTGGTATGGGGCGCGCCGTTGGCGCTGGGGGCTTTGGCAGAGGAGACGGGGATTTTCGATTTCCGATGGTGGGCCGGAGGTCGTCCGGGATCATAAAGCGAACGCCGTTACCATGGTTTCCTGTTCGTGGCGTGGGATGGCGAGTTGGTGAGCGTGATCGCGCCAGGTGCGGACGGTGCTGCGGATTTCCTGGAGGAAGGTTTTGGCGGTGTGGGGTTTGAGCCGGAAGTGGGGGGCGACTTCGAGGGCGAGGTCGAAGCTGAGGGCGTTGTCGGTTTCGGAGATGTTGAGGCTCAGGCCGGTGCCGTCGGGGGTGGGGTTGAGGTCGTAGGCGGGTGAAAGGCGCCAGCCGTGGTTGGTGAGGAGGAAGCCGTGGTTGCGGAGGTGGTCGTCGGTGTTGCGGATGGCGATGGAGAAAACGATGCGCCGCCAGAGTTCCGCGAGGTCGGCGGCGGGTTGCGCGCCTTCGCGGGTGAGGAACTCGACGATTTCCAGGTAGCTGGCACCGGCATGGTGGCCATCGCCATCGGAGTAGCCGAGCAGGGTCATCGCGGAGGCGAAGTGAATCCGCCGCTGGCCGTGTGATCCCGCGACACGGTCGAAGCGGCGCGTGAGGAAAGTGCGGTGGGCGTTTCCGAAGTTCTGGATGTTGGCCGGGGCGACATCGAGGCCGGCGGCCACGGCGAGGCGATGGGCGAGCATTTCCCAGGCGGCGATGTCGTGATCGTCGGAGCGGCCGGGGAACTTCGCGATCCAGAGGTCACCGGAGGGATCGATCACGCCGGCCTTCGGAAGTGCGCCGCCGATGGACGAGCCCGGCGCGATAAGAAGCCGGAGCCAGTCGCGGTAATGCGGGTCGTCGATGGCGGAGTCGTCCTGGATTCTCCAACTGGCGTGGGCGAGTTCGCGGAGGGAGGTCCACGGCGGGGTGCGCATCGAGGAGTCGCTGCTCTGCCACTGGTCGCCGGTTTCCGGTTCCTTGAAGCGCAAGGCTCCGGAGCGTTGCTCGTCATGCACGCCGAGGAGGTAGTCGGTCTCCAAAAGTGTGCGAACGGGGCGGCCTGCCTCGCGCGCCCTGGCGGCTTCGCGGCGCTGCATGAGAAGGCGGCCCCAGCGATCGGGTGAGGAATCGAGAAAGAGCCCGAAGTTGGGTCGGGTGGAGGAACCTTGGTATTGGGGGCCAGAGAAAAGCCTGAGTTCCGGATCGAGTTGGCGGGCGTTTTCCATCGCCAGCCAGGCGTCGTCGTAGGTGAAGGAAAACACCTCCTTTCCCCGCGTGAGGGTGGATCGCAGGTGACCCAGAAGAGCGGGCGATCCGGTTTCCAGCCAATCGGCCCAGACTTCGATGTGACGGCTCATGGATTCGCGCTCCGTTTCGGCGCGCGGCGGCGGGTCTCGGTGAGCCGGGCGTCTTCGAGTTTTCGGCCGAGGAGGTCATCGGCGGCGATGCCGGAGAGGTCGGACTCCATGCCGAGGACGACCAGCACCTGGAGGAGCTTGCCGAGGGAGGTGCCGGGGGCACCGCTTTCGATCAGGTGAAGCGTGGACCGGCTGATGCCTGCCCGCTCGGCGACCTGCTCCGCGCTCAGTCGCCGCCGGAGCCGGGCGAGCTTCAGGTTTTCGCCGAGAGTGGCGAGAAGGCGCTGATGCTTGGGCAGGAGGTGGATGGAATCTTTTGGCATTGTGTCCGATATTCCGGACGAATACTGGCATTTTCGTGCGGTTTGTCAAACATTGAGCCATTCGCGCGGGGGATTGGTTCTGATTGGATTGAAACATCCCGCTGGTGGAGCGGGCTCGGTATCCATCTCCAATCCACGGACATTCGCGCGCGAATTTTGCCGCAGCCTGGCCGCCCGGTGTTTCGCCCGAATCCTAAACCCGCCACACCAGCCTCACCGCATCCAGGCGGAGGCGGGGGAATTCGATGGCGGTTAGTATTTCGTCGTGGAGCTGGCGGAGGGCGGTGATCTCGGCAGGGGAGATTTGTGGATTGCGGGTGGCGAGGTCTTGGAGGCGTTTGAGATCGTGTTTCAGCGTTTCCCCGGCGTGGGTGCCGGCGGTTTCGATGAGTTCGCGGCTTGCCTTGATGGCGAGAGAGCGAGCGGAGTCCATCATGATGGGAAACAACTCGCGGCGGAAGGTTTCCTGCCCGATGACACGGCGGAGATCGCCGGGTTGCAGGACGGCGCTTGGCGGCGTCTCCGCGGGGCGACCCTGATGATCGACGCAGACGCGGATGACGGTGGGCGGCAGGAAGCGGTCGAGGTGCAGGCGGGTGGGCGCTAGGGATTCGAGAACGAAGGCGCATTCGAGCAGCACGGCTTTGCCTTTGCCGGAATTCCAGACGGCGAAGGTGGCGTTTCCGGACTCGCCGTCCAGCAGCTGGTCGAGAGCTCCGAGAAACACTGGGTGATCGGGTGTTAGAAACGCGAGGTCCTCGCGGGCGAGCGCCGTGGTCCGATCAAAGGTGGCGGAAAGCCCTTCCGGCGGCAGATCGGCGAAAGCCTCGCTGTGGCGCTGGCCGCGGTGGAAATGATAGGCGCGGGAAAAGAGATCGGACACATCGAGGCCGAGGCGATCGAACAAACGGACGACGAAACGTTCGAAGCGCGGATCGGTGTCGGCCGCGCGGATGTTTTCTAACAACGCTGCGGCGAGCGAGGGCGGGGGGGCGCCGAGTTCGATGAGCAGGTCGTGTCCGGTGGAGAGTTCGCGGTCGATGGTTTCCTTGAGGGCGCGGCTGTGTTGCAGGAAGGCGTCGAGGTTTTCCGGTTGGAGGGAATCGAGCTCCGGGAGCAATGCGGCGGCGAGCGCGGTGGCACCTTTGAGCGGTCGGGAGAAGGCATCGAGTCCCTCGTGCAGCCAGCGGGCGTGGAGTTCCGATTTGCTGCCGACACCGTAAGGCACGTGGATGTGGACGGTGCCGGTCTGGCCGATGCGGTCGAGGCGGCCGATCCGTTGCTCTAACAACTCCGGATCGCGCGGCAGGCCGAAGAGCACGAGATGGCGGGCAAATTGGAAATTCCGGCCTTCGCTGCCGATTTCCGAGCAGATGAGGATGCGCGCGCCCTCGGGATCGGCGAACCACGCGGCGTTGCGGTCGCGCTGGAGCAGGGTGAGCTCCTCATGAAACAGCGCGGCCTCGACGTGAATCTCGGCGAGCAGTTTCTCCCGCACCACGATGGCCGCCTCGGGCGAAGAGGTGATGAGCAGGACCTTCGCGTCTTCCGCCAGCGAGCGGAGCAAGTTGGCGAGCCAGACGTAGGGTGATTCCCCTTCTTCTAACGGATGGAGAAACGGCCGCCGTTCCGGAAACCCGCTGAGGCGCTCGCGGGTGTTGCGGAACAGGACGCGGCCGGTGCCGAAGGAATCGATGAGCGCGGCGACGAGCTGCGCTCGGGCGGATTCGTCACCGGAGCGGAGTCTTGTTAGAAACTCCGCGGCGCGCGGCGATGATGCGGTGAAGGAATCGATGTCAGCCGGGATGTCCCCGGATTTCAGCGTCTCCACCGCGGCCGCGAGCGGGGCGTAGGCTTTGGATTCCACGGTGAAAGCGTTGAGATTCGAGTAGCGGTCCGGGTCTAACAAACGAAGCCGCGCGAAGTGCCCGGCGGGCCCGAGCTGCTGGGGTGTGGCGGTGAGAAGCAGCAGCGATGGAATTTCACGGGCGAGTGATTCGACCATCGCATAAGCCTCGGACGGCGTTCCGGGCGACCATTCAAGGTGGTGCGCTTCATCGACGATGAGCAGATCGAACTCCGCCTTGCGGGCTTGCTCGGCGCGTTCGGGTGATGTTGTTAGAAAGTCGGTGGCGGCGAGAATGAGCTGGGAATCGAGGAAGGGATTGGTTTCCGGGTGGTGCGCCTGGATGGATTGGCAGCGTTCCTCGTCGAAGATCGCGAAGAGCAGGTTGAAACGGCGCAGCAGTTCGACGAACCACTGGTGGACCAGTGGTTCCGGCATGAGGATGAGGATGCGCCCGGCGAGACCGGTGAGATGGAGGCGGTGCAGGATGAGACAGGCCTCGATGGTTTTTCCAAGCCCCACCTCGTCGGCTAACAGAATGCGCGGATGCAAACGCCCGGCGGTCTCGGCGACGATGGCGAGCTGATGCGGGATGAGGTCGATGCGCGCCCCGGTGAAGCCGCGGGCGGGCGATTGACGGAGGCGGGTGTTCCATTCCTGTGCTTCGAGCCGCTGGTCGAAGTCCCGCGGGTGATCGGCGAGTCCGGCGAGCAGGCGTTTCTCCGGGCGGCTGAAATGCAGCGTGTCCAACAAGTCGCCTTCCGGCACCATCACGCCGACGCAATCGTACACCAACAGCTCGCCGTCATTGAAGATCGAGCCCACGACCAGTTCGCGGCCGTCGCGGTGATGGATGGTGTCGCCCGGTTCGAATCTCGCCCTCACCAGCGGCGCGGAGTGGAACGCGTAGGTCCTCGTTTCCTCGGCTGCGGGAAAGCGCAGCTTGATGATCGCGCCATCCACGGACACGACATGGCCGAGCCCGAGCGCGGGTTCGGAAGTGGAGATCCAACGTTGTCCGGGAACGGGAAGCGACATGCGACGCGGCGTGTAGTTGCCGCGCGCCGCGGGGTCGAGGAGAATGGGTGGATGATATCGAAACCGGGCTATTCCCGGCAAACCAGGATGTCGCCGTAGGAATCGGTGCCTCCATCGGCCTTGATCTCAGCCTGAAGCAGATACTTCGCGGCGGGATCGTGTTTGGGTATGCTGAAGCGGTAGAGGTTGTGAACGTTTTCGGTTCCCGTGTGGCCCGGCGCATCATCCTTCGCGATGACCGCGCCGTTTGCGAGGAGGGCAACCTTGCGGAAATCGAGACGGTGCGTGCCGCGCGTGTATTGGAACTCGATGCTGAATTCTCCGGGACCGCTGATGCCTTTGCCGACATCCCATGTCTTGACGATCCAATCGGCCTGCAAGTCCTTGGGCGTCCATTCGGCGACCTTCTCCGGCATGGCGATGGAGCGGCCGGGTTCCTTGAACGCGACTGGCAGCGGCTCCATGGTTTTCCACAATCCGCGGGTGAAATCCGGAATCGTCACCGGCATGCTGCCCGCGGCAACTGATAGAGAGGAGAGCTCAAGGATGGAACTCCACGAAGCCGCATCATAAACCACGCTGTCCGGCGTGATGCCCTGGCGGATGCAATCGAGGTGGCGCCAGTTCATCACGAAGTCCATGCCGCCGTGGCCGCCGCCTTTGGCGCGCTCTGCGAGTTTTCTCCAAAGCGGATGGGTGAACAACTTGCGCATGCGGGCGAGGTCCTTGTCCCCCAGCCATTCGTGCGAACCGCCGGAATCGAGACGATACTTGCGCGGTTCATCGAGCGTCAGCCGCGCGGGGTAGTCGAAGAAGGTGCCGCCGGTTCCTGATAGAGCGTTGATGCGGCTGTACGGGCGCGGGCTGATGATGTCGTGCTGGATCATGATCGTGCGGCCGCGCTCGGTCTTGATCATCGAGGTGTTCATGTCCCCGCAGATGTACCTTTCCTTCTCGTGTTTGCCGCCGTTCGGACGGCGTTTGTCGCGCCACGTGTGCAGGCCGATTTCCGGAGAGCTCATGGAAACGAGGAACTTGAACTGGTCCCCGCGGCCGATGCCCATGTATTGCGCGACCGGTCCGAGACCGTGCGTCGGATAGAGATTGCCGTTGTATTGCCAGTGATAGTCCCGCCGCCAATCGCCCTCGGTGCCGAGCGAGTACAACATGCCGCGCAGATCATGGATGTAGGCGCACTCGGCGTGGGTCAGCTCGCCGAAGACACCTTCCCGCGCCATGTTGAGGACAAACAATTCGTTTTCCCCGTAGCAGCAGTTTTCCAACATCACGCAGTGCCGCTGCGTCCGCTCGCTGGTATCCACCAGCTTCCAACAATCGTCCACGGTCACCGCGGCGGAGACCTCGACGAACGCGTGCTTGCCACGCTGCATCGCCGCCACCGCCATCGGCACGTGCCATGCCCATGGCGTGGAAATGTAAACGACATCGATGTCGTCGCGAGCCACGAGTTTCTCCCAGATGTCCTCGCTGCCGCCGTAAACCTCGGGGCGCTTGCCGCGGACCTTCTCGCAGCGGTCCGCGGCGTTCTTCGCGCGATCGGCGCGCAGGTCGCAAACCGCCACCACTTCGACGAACTCAATGTTGAGGCTGTCGTTCACGTGCGTCATGCCGCGGCTGAGACCGATGTGGGCGACGCGGACCTTTTCCAGCTGCTTGGTGGTTAGATTGTGGACCGGCTTCTGTCCTGCGGGGCGCGGCCGCGGTTTGACGACGTCCGGGCGGATGACGATGCCCGACGGCAATGTCACCGCGCCGGCGCTTGAAGTTCCGCCGAGCAATTTTTTTAGAATGGTGCGGCGTCCACCGAGAAGTCCGGCACCTATGT
>DAISZP010000579.1:0-2859 GCA_036824745.1 Luteolibacter sp. | reverse complement strand
TTGGCGCGGACACGGTCCGCGAATCCACCATGGCGGCCGACGATGATCTGCTCCGAGGTGGAGCAGAGCTGATGGTTTCCGGACATGCAGGACTTGCAGGCCATGCAGCTTCCGGAAAACCAGCCGAGCCCCACGCGGTCGCCGATTTTCAGGCCTTTGGCTTGCTCGCCGACGGACTCGATCACGCCGATCACCTCGTGGCCGGGCACGAGTGGGAAACGAGCGTTGCCCCAGGAGTTCTCCAACATGGACAGGTCCGAGTGACAGATCCCGCAGGATTCCACGCGGACCTCGACCTGCTCGGGGCGGATGGGGCCGGGGTTGTAGGTGATTTGTTCAAGTTTCCCGCCTGCTTGGAGGGCCGCCCAACCGTTGAATGAATCCTGCATGCGGGCACCATGTACGCATTCTGTATGGGCGCAACTCAAGGCGAGGGTTTTGGCCGATTTCTTCCGCGACATTTCTGTCCATGACGGGTTGACTTTGCCGCCAGCCCAGTCTGGAATCCGCGCGAACATAGTTTTGAACGCGGGATGGCGACAATCCCGCGACAACCATCCGCTAGATCATTCATATGAAAGAAACCCTTCGTAAATCGTGCATCGCGCTGCCTTTCGTGATGCTCGCAGCTCTCTCAGGCGTGAATGCCGCACCGTATGGCCCGAAGGGTCGGCCCATTGAATTCACCCAGCCGGACGGGCAGAAAATCAACCTCCGGGTTTATGGTGACGAGTACTACGCCCGCACGGAAACCGAGGATGGTTACACGGTGGTCTACAGCGCGGCGGATCGCGCCTATTACTACGCGAAAGAGGCCGCGAAGGGTGAGGATCTGAAGCCTTCCGGTGTTCTTGCCGGCCGCCCCGCTCCAGAGAAGCTCGCGAAACACATCGATCGCTCGAATGAGAAGGTGAAGGAAATCGCGGCAGCCAAGCACACCCGATTTGCCGCCAAGCGCGATGCCAAGTGGCAGAAGCGAGTTTCCGCAGTCAGTGCCCTGCGCCGGGCGAAGGCTGAAGGAAAAGATCCGTCCGGTCCGCAAGCGGCCGCCAACATTTCCGCGGCCCCCGTGCTGGGCGACAAGAAAGGACTGACCATTCTCGTCCAGTTTCCCAATGATCCGCAGACGGCCGGCAACGACTCTGTGAATTTCCCGACATCCCGCGCCAAGATGGTCAACTTCTGCAACCAGGAAGGATACACCGACGATGGCAATACGGGCTCAGTCCGCGATTACTTTTACGACCAATCCGGTGGAAATCTCACCTACACCCAGTCCGTCACCCCAATCGTGACCCTGAACCATCCCCGGAATTACTACAATTTCTCGGACTACCCCGCTAACAACACCTACCGGGATGCGGGTGATTCGGGTAATCTCCTCGTTGCGGACGCCATCGCAATCCTTCAAGGCCAGGGATATGATTTCTCCGGTCTTTCCACGGATACCTCGAACCTGATCCTCGCCACCAACGTGATCTTCGCCGGGCAGGACTCGGGAGTTTGGGCGGAAGGTCTCTGGCCCCACAGTTGGGACCTGCAAACGCCGGTGAATGTAGGATCAGGCACCACTCCGGCATACGTGAGTTCCTATCAGATCACCAACCTCGCGACCTCCTCCACCCGGATCGGAACGTTCATCCATGAAAACGGCCACCTGCTCCTCGGTTATCCGGACCTTTACACCTACGTTGCCGGAACCGGCGAAGGTGTCGGCCTGCATTGCTTGATGGCCGCGGGCAACTATTGCGATGATGAAAAAACCCCCGCGCCGATCGATGCGTATCTCAAGGACGTGTCCGGTTGGGCCAATGTGAACAATCTGAGCGCTGACGACTATGCGAATCACTCGTTGCCTTCCACCGGCAACATCACCTATCGGATCACGAATCCGACGTCCGCCACAGAGTCGTTCTACATTGAGAACCGCGGCAATGGGGACAAGTGGGCCAAGGGCGTTCCAGACAAGGGCATCCTGATCTGGCACATCGACGAATCGATCGCCGATGGCAACGCTTACCCGTTCCCCAACTACGGCGTGTCCATCGAGCAGGCCGATGGCCGTTTCGATATCGAAAACTCCAACAATCTGGGTGACGGCGGCGATGCCTTCGATAACTCGGATCCGCTTTTCGCCCGCACCACCACGCCGAACTCCCGCTGGTGGGACAACACCAATTCCTCCGTCCGGGTGAAAGCGCTGAGCGCTCCGGGCCCCAAGATGAACGTGCAGTTCGGAAACCTTCCGGCGAACACCATCGTGGTCGCCACTCCGAACGGCGGCGAGATCCTTTACCGCGATTCGAAGTACAGAATCGAGTGGGAGGCGAACATCACCGGTGACGTCAGCATTCTTCTCTATCAGGGAACCAGCCAGATGGATGTCATCACCCCGGCCACCGCCAACACGGGTTCCTATGAGTGGTCCTTGCCGAAGAACATGAACTCCGGCACCGGTTTCAAGATTCGCATCGTCAGCGTGACCAATCCGACGCCGACCTTCGATGAATCGGACGGAACCTTCGATATTTCCACCGCTTCCTTCCCGCCGAACGACGTCATGCCTTACGGATGGCGCAAGCTGAAAGGGGCCAAAACCTCCTGGCAGGTCACCGACTCCCGCGCCTTCGAGGGCAAGTACAGCCTCTCCAGCATCAAACCCGGCGATGGCAATACCTCCGGAATCACCTACACGTCCGATTTCGAAGCAGGCAAAGTGAGTTTCTACATCCGGGTCTCATCGGAAGGTGGATATGACTTCGGCCGTTTCTACATCGATGGCGAACCGCAGTTGTTGCCGGGAGCCAAGTCAAAAAGAGGCATCTCCGGTCTCGGGTCCTGGGTTTTCGCCAGCTACTC
>DAISZP010000578.1:0-2871 GCA_036824745.1 Luteolibacter sp. | reverse complement strand
CAGGCGTAATGTCTCGTTCCTGACCTTGTGACATAGCGAATTCTCAATTCACTCGATGTGAACGATTCGATGGAAGCTTCCGCTGCCGTGCCTTTCCCATCGTCTGGCAAATCGGGACACTTGAGAAATTTTTGTGCGATGGTGTTGCCCGTGGCGTCCGTGACCCGCATGAGAAGGCCTTCGTTGGATCGGAACTTGTGGCGGATTTCATACAATGTGACTTCGCGGTGCTGGGATCGAAGTTCCGCTTGGTCCAGGCCGCCCCAATAGGTTGGATAACAAGAAGTCGTCAGGGCCGCGGGCAGGATCCAAAAAGCCAAACGGCGGATAAAATCGAATCGGATGGGACGATTGAGAAATCTTTTCATGTCGGGTTAGTACGGGACGTCGTCAATCGATGTTCAAATCCGGATGCTGGTTCTCACTCCCTCCAGCTCCGCTGCTTTCCTCTGCCGCTCGTCGAAGCTGAGGAACAGGTCCGCCTCCAGGATGAGCGCGGCGGCGACGTGCAGGAGGTCGAGGCTGCGGGTGCCGAGGGTGGCGCTGTGGCGTTCGGCGAGTGCGATGGCTTTCGGATAGAGGGTGGCGGCGGGAACGGGGAGGATGGTGAAGATGCCTTTTGCCAGGTCTTCGGCGAAGAGTTTCTTTTTGCGGAGGGCGGAGGCGGGGTCGATGTCGCCGCGGAATACGCCGAGCTGGAAGGCGTTGTGGAGTTCCAGCTCGCCGAGGGGTGAGAGCCAGATGGGCGGCTGGAGTTGTTTCATCATGGCCGCCGCCGCGGCGCTGGTGGTTTCCGCTTTGTAGAGGGAAACGACGAATCCGGTGTCGGCGTAGGCTTTCATCGGTCGCCTCGGTCGTGGTCGATGACAGGAGGAGCGGGTTTCTCATCCGGGAATTGGGCCTGCATGCGGCTGAGGAAATCCGGCATTTCCGCCGAGGTGTGGGTTTCCGGTGGAATGGGAGCGAGCCGGGCGAAGGGCTTGCCGGACTTGGTGATTTCCACGCATTCGCCCTCTTCGATCCACCGGGCGACGGTGGGGAACGAGTTGCGTAGATCGCGGATGGTAGCGGTTTTCACTGTGAGACAATATGGTCTCACATGGATTGGGCGTCAATCGGAATCTCCACGGACAAACTCCACGCCCGCGGCCCGATGGGCCTGCGCGGGCTCACCAGTTATCAATACCGTGTGCGTGGCAACGGGCAGGTGAGGAAGTAGTCGAGGACTTCAGTCCGTCTTGATTCTGGAAATTTCCGCTGCCATGGCTGGCAAGGCCGCGCTCGCCACCTGCCAGACGATTTCCAGATCCACCCCCGCGTAGTCGTGAATGAGGCGGTTGCGCATGCCCGCCACCTGATGCCACGGGATTTCAGGGTGGGCTGCCTTGAAATCCTCCGGCAATTGTTTCGCGGCTTCCCCGATGACGCCGATGTTCCGGATCACCGCGTCCACCGTCTTTTCATCTGCCATGAAGGCGGCGAGATCCATCCCATCAATGTAGCTGGAAACCTTCCGCATCGCATCGCGGATGTCTTCCAACAGGACTCCGGCATCACGCTTGGACATGCACCAACTCGGGTTCGATCTGCTTCCACAGCGAAGGACGGAGCGCGCGGCGCGACACCAAATCCACTTTCCTCCCGAGATCCTTCTCCAACCTCTCGGCCAGAGTCACAAACCCGAGCCCGATGGACGGATCCACATCCACCAGAATGTCCAGATCGCTGTCCGGCGTCGCTTCACCACGCGCCACGGAGCCGAAGACCGCCATGCTTTTCAGGGGAAACTCCCGCCTGAGAATCGGCAACATCTGCCCGAGCCTCCGGATCAGTGTTTCAAGGTTTTCCTCCCCGCGCTTCACGTGAAGAGGCTAGCATTCGGCATTCATCTGTCAATCCGCCCGGTCGCCGTCCGCATCTTCCACAACATCCCTCCCGCGGCCCCATGGGCCTGCGCGAACTCACGAGTTATCAATATCGCGTCAGAGGAAACGGCCAGACAAGGCAACTGACAGAAACCTAACGAACCTTCTGGCGTTTCCCGCCGCGTTGGGTCATGCTGCCGCATGCACCCGCGCATCAGGGAAATCGCCACGAATTCGTTCCTGCTCCGCGGGACCATGGAGGAAACCAGCTCCTTGTTGCCGGCTGGCAACGATGAGTTGGATGAGTGGCTTTCGCAGGCTGTCGCCGAGAAGGATCCTCTGCTTTTCCTTCATCTTGCCGTGGCGGCGATGCATCAGGCCCGCGGCGTGGCATCCCACCACCTCGTCCACGGCCTGCATCTGATCAGCGATCACTTTTTTGTCAGCATCACCGCCTGGCGGGCCCGTGGGCACGACGTGCCCGAGCGAATCCTCGAGGCTGTGCGCGACACCCCAATCAGTCCATTGAACCGCGCCGCCTTGCTTTTCATTGCGGCCGAGTGGTGCAGGGAGCGTCGCGAAGGGCAGTTCCCACCGGAGTTGCTCACCGAAGCCCGCCTGCTCGCGCGTAAGCCGAAGGAGCTGGAAGACCGCGCCATAGCCCAGCTCATCGCCTTGGCGGAGATCTTGAACGATTCACGGATCATCGACCTCCTGATGGCATCCCCGGATGATGCGGCGCTGCGGCAAAAGACCGTCGAAGGCGGCCGGCGGTATGGCAAAACGTTTCTTGAGATCTGCCACAAACCAATCATCCAGCGGCTTCGCGACGCTCCGCCCAAGGAACGCATGGGCTTCACCGTGCGGCGCTCCGTGGAGCACACCGGCCGCAACGAGCCCTGCCACTGCGGCAGTGGACGCAAGTATAAGCGCTGCTGTTTTGAAAAGGACGCCGAGCGCCTCCTGCAATCCACGGACATCGCCGGAGCCACCTATGCCGAGATCC
>DAISZP010000577.1:0-2905 GCA_036824745.1 Luteolibacter sp. | reverse complement strand
GCTCGGATATGCGATGTAACGGTCTGTGTCGAAACGATCCGATTGGAAATCGATCGGACTCGCGGCGAGGGAATCCATCGTCACTAAACTTCCGAAAGATCCGATCGATACCTTCGCCAAGCGCTTGATGGAAATCGCCGGCTGATCCCCAGACATGAAAGCGTCCATCATTCTCGTCACCCGAAACCGCTGTGCCGATCTCCGGAAAACCCTGGAGTCGATGCGTGGGGTGGTCCTGCCGGATGGTCTGGAGGCGGAGCTGCTCGTGGTGGACAACGGTTCGTCCGATGAGACCGCCGAAGTAGTCCGCCGGGCGGACTGCGGGAGGCTTGAGGTGAAGTATATGTTAGAGAGCCGCACCGGGAAGAGCCATGGACTCAATCTAGGCATCGAGAGATGCGAGGGCGATGCGGTGGTTTTCACGGATGACGACATCCGCGTTCCGTCCAACTGGGTGGAGGGCATGTGCGGACCGATCCTGCGCGGCGACGCGAAGGTGGTCGCCGGCGGCATGAAACTCGCACCGCACCTGCTGCGCCCGTGGATGACCCCGACGCACCGGTCCTGGCTGGCGGCGAGCGAATGGCTCACGCCGGGAAATCCGGAAAGTCTGGTGGGCGCGAACATGGCCGTGTCCCGCGAGGTTTTCGCGAAGGTCCCCGGCTTTGATCCGGAGCTTGGCGGCGGCGGCTTGGGTTTCTGCGAGGACGGGCTGTTCGCGGACCAATTGTTGGCCGCGGGTTACACGTTTTCCGATCACACGGACGTCTGCATCGAACATCATCTGGATCCCTCCCGCTTGTTGAGAACGTCCTGGCTCGATGCCGCCCGGAGACGCGGCGAGTCCCAAGCATACCGCGGGCATCATTGGGATCACTGGAACTGCCGTTTCGGGGCGTTGAAGGTGCTTCGCTCAAAGACCCGGCTCGCACTGTGGAGGGCGCTCAACAAGGACAAGATCACCGAAGAAGGCTGCACCTTGGAAGAGTTGAACCTGGTGTTCGATCTCGGCACCGTCACCGGGCATCTCGCCCAGAGCGGGAGGCCGCGGAACTACGAGCATCACGGGCTGAGGAGGATTCGTTAGAAAATCCGTGGATGGAAAAAGTCAGCATCATCATTCCCACCTACAACCGCTCGCGACAAGTCGTGGAGGCGGTGGAAAGCGTGCTCGCGCAGTCGTGGACTGAGTTGGAAGTCGTGGTCATCGATGATGGATCCTCCGATGATACGGAGAAGGCGCTTTCCCCCTACTTCGACCGGATCCGTTACGTGCGGAAGGCGAATGGCGGAGTCAGTTCCGCGAGAAACCGGGGGATCCGCGAGGCGACAGGCGGGAAGGTGGCGTTTCTTGATTCAGACGATACCTGGCATCCCGAAAAGCTGCGCAAGCAGATGGAGTGCATGGCGCGGGCGGGATCGAAGGTTTGTTTCTGCGTGAGCGCCGACGAGTCCGGCGAGGCCATTGATGATCTCCGGGTGATGGACTCCGGGCTGGAGCCTGGCGGCGAGCGTTTCTATCCACCGGGGGATTGCAGGATGTTCAAGTTTCCCCGCCATCCTTTCCTGCAATCAATGGTGGCGGAAAGGGAGGCCTTGATCCGGGCCGGCGGGTTCGATGAATCGCTGCGGGTGGCCGAGGACACCCGGCTCATCTATCAGTTGATTCTCGCCCACGGTTACAGCGTGGTGAACGAGATCCTGGTGGGCATTTGCCGTGATCGGGATGGCCCGGGGCTATCGGACACCATGGATCCCGAGAGCGCGTTCAAGCGATTTGAATGTTACATCCGCGTGCAGGCCGAGGCCTGGTGGCGGCTGGTTCCGCTGGATGCGGAAGCCGCCTCGGTGGTGCGGGGGAATCTGGCTTATTTCGTCTCCCGCCAGGCGGAGATCGCCTGCGCTCTGGGTTGGAAACCGATCGCCAAGCGTTATGCGACCGAAGGGCTGGCCTTGCGCGGCGGTTTGAAATGTTTGGTTAGAAACCTGTTGATCCGCCTGGCCTATCCACTGGTCGCCGGACGATTTGCCACGAAGTGGCGCAAATGAAGCTTTTTCCGAAGTCATGAAATCAAATCGCAAGAAGGTGGTGGTGATCGGATCCGGAGGGCGTCTCGGACGTTCATTGATGGACTCGCTCGCGCGGGATCACGAGGTGGTCGGATTTGATCGCAAGTCCTTGGATCTCTCATCCGCGGATGCGATCGATTCGGCATTGGCAGGCTTGCATTACGATGAGTTGATCCTGAGCGGCGCTCTGACGGCGGTGGACTATTGTGAAACCCATCGGGAGGAAGCCTTCGCCGTGAACGCCACGGGCCCGGGCAGGATCGCGGAGATCTCCGCGGACAAGGGGGCGCATGTGACCTACATCAGCACGGACATGGTGTTTGATGGATTGAAATCCGGGCTCTACGTCGAGTCCGATGAGGCGATCCCGGCGAATGTTTACGGCGAATCGAAACTGGCAGGGGAGCAACTCGTTCTCAAAGCCTCGCCGGATCATCTTGTGGCGAGGGTTTCGTGGGTGTTCGGCCCGGCCCGGCCCGCATTTCCGGAATGGATCATCGGCATGGCCTGCAAGCAGCCGGATCTCACGTTGCCGGACGACAAGTTCTGCTGTCCCTCATACACCGAGGATCTGACCGTCTGGCTCCGGGCATTGACCGTGGATGCGGCCGATCATCCGGCATCCGGTGTGGTGCATCTATGCAACTCGGGTGCCTGCGCCTGGCGTGATTGGGGGCAGGCTTGTCTGGACGATGCCAGGGACGCGGGAATTTCTCTCATGACGGGGCAGATCCGGGGTGTTCCGGTCGGGTCGGTGGCGGAGTTTGTCGCGAAGCGCGCGCTGAACACATCGATGTCCACTTCGAAGTTCACATCCGTCACGGGCATCCAGCCG
>DAISZP010000037.1:0-18965 GCA_036824745.1 Luteolibacter sp. | reverse complement strand
AAGGCGCTCGCGCTGATCCTGCGCGCCCAGGCGGTGAAGAAGGACGAGAACAATGCCGGTGGCTGGCGTTATCATCCGGGATCGAAGGACTCGGACACCTCGTGCTCCGGCTGGGCGCTGATGGCGCTGCGCTCCGCCAAGCTCAACGGCGCGGCCGTCCCCGATGACGCGATCCGCAAGGCGGTGGACTACCTGCACCGCCACCAGCGCGAGAAGGAGGGTTCCTTCGGCTACACCAAGTGGGAGGACCACGCGGTCACGCTCACCGGCATGGGCCTGCTCTGCCTCGAACTCTGCGGCGGCCACGGCAGCGAGCGCACGAAGCTCGCCGCGGACTGGGTGCTCCAGAACTATCAGAAACTTCCCGGCGCGCAGTTCGAAACCTACGGAAACTATTACAACGCCCAGGGCATGTTCCAGATCGGTGGACGCCACTGGCAGGAATACGCGGACTGGATGTACGAAACCTACTTGCCGAAACAATCGTCCGACGGCTCATGGGAAAGCCGCGAGGCCGGGCGCACCTACGGCACCGCCATGATGGTGCTCGCCTTCACCGTCCCCTACCGCCAGCTCCCGATCTACCAACGCGACGAGACGGTGGATGAGGAGCCTTGAACTCCGGCTGATGTGTATTACAATCCAGCGTATGAGTAACACACTCACAGTCCGCTTGCCTGAAGACCTGAACCGCTGGCTTGAAGAGGAATCCAAGGCCACCGGCGTTTCCAAGGGCGGCATCGTGAAGGAACAACTGGAGCGGCTCCGCACCACGAAAGCCCGCCAACCGTTTCTCGACCTCGCGGGAAGCGTGGAGCTTGATCCAAAGCTCAGCCGGAAAAAGGGATTCGCCAGGTGAAAGGCATCGCCGACACCGGTTTTCTGGTCGCCTTCGCCAACCGGCGAGATCTTCATTTCCCGTGGGCGTATGCGATCGCGGAGCGACTCCAGGATCCTTTGTTGACCTGCGAAGCGGTGCTTGCGGAAACGGCCTACCTCTTGAAGGACAGTGGTCTGGTCCTGCAAATGCTGGATACCGGTCTCGTTCGCC
Source organism: Luteolibacter sp. (assembly GCA_036824745.1). Classification (GTDB taxonomy): domain Bacteria; phylum Verrucomicrobiota; class Verrucomicrobiia; order Verrucomicrobiales; family Akkermansiaceae; genus Luteolibacter. The sequence goes on along the minus strand of DAISZP010000037.1, from coordinate 17,914 downwards.
TTGCGTTCGATTTGGAAAGCCATCGCGCGGAGCTGGCCGGACTTGCAAGCCGTTATGCCGACCGCAATCCGGATCTGGCCGATCTCTGCCTGATCCGGATGAGCGAGTTGTTTCCGGACCATCCTATCCTCACGGTGGATGGAGATTTTCGTGTCTATCGTCGGAATCGCCGTGATTCCATTCCGGTGATCATGCCTGGAGGCTGAGATTTCGAGCCATCCCCCCTGTTCGGGGCGAATTGACAGAAATCCGTTCGTTCCGCAGTTTCACGAGCATCATGAAACTCACACTTCTTTCGGCGCTTGCCACCCTCACGCTCAGCTCGATCGCCTGCGCGGCCGAGAAATGGATTCCGATGTTCAACGGCAAGGACCTGACGGGTTGGAAATCCAACGCGGCCGCCGAAAAACAGCCAGAAAGCGTGTTCTCCGTGAAAAACGGCGAACTCATCGTGAGCGGCGGCCGTGCGCACCTGTTCTACGTCGGCAAGGACGGCGACGCGAAGTTCAAGAACTTCGAGTTCAAGGCCAAGGTGAAAACCACCGCCGGATCGAACAGCGGCATCTATTTCCACACCGTCTATCAGGACACCGGTTGGCCGAGCGCCGGCTACGAGTGCCAGGTGAACGCCACCCACAGCGATGCCAAGAAAACCGGCGGCCTCTACGCCGTGAAGGACGTGATGGACAACGCGCCTAACAAGGACGACGAATGGTTTGATTACGCCATCAAGGTGGATGGCAACCACATCATTGTGAAAATCGACGGCAAGGTGACTGCCGATTGGACCCAACCGGCAGATTGGGATCCGGCGAAAAACCTTCCCGGCATGCCCGGCCGCAAACTCGGCGAAGGCACCATCGCCCTGCAAGGCCACGACCCGAAGAGCACGGTTTATTACAAGGACCTGTTCATCAAGCCGCTGCCCTGAGCAGTCGCGTCACTTGCTCTTACCGGGGTTCCGGCGCTCCCAGTCCGCGCGCCAGCTTTCCGCCTGTGTTTTGAAACTGCTGTTGCGGATCTGATCGAGCGCCCAACGCGAGGCATCGGGATCACCATGGGCGTTGAGCGCCTGTTGCGAATACTCCGCATAGGCGCGGTCCCGCCAATCGCTGTCTTCAATGCCGGCGATCCATTCCCGGGACGTGTCCATGTTCTCCCGCAGGTAGGTTTCCACACAGCGGTGGAAAAGCTCGGTGGTCTCCTTGCGAAACGGCATTTCCGTGGCCCAATCCGCGACTTGCTCGGATTGGCCGACACGGCAGAGTCTCTGCATTTGGAAAGCCGTGTTACTATCTTCAAGCCGATCCCAAGCCTCGCATTCGACGAGGACGCTGGCGGTTTCCAATGACTGCTTGTTGTTGGGATTGTCAAAAGCCCCCCATGCGGCAGCGGCCTTGAGTTCCTGCGGCAGATCCTGAAGTTGCGCTACGATGTCCGCGTCGCCTTTGACCGCCAGACGCGAACCAAAGGCAAGGGCCATCACTCTGGCCATGCGGGGATCATCCTTCGCCAAACCGAACATTTTTTCCTTCAGACTGGCGATGTCCCCATCGGTGGTGGACTCGGGCACAAACGGAATCAGATCCTCATCGCTGATGACATCCGGGGGCTGCTGTTTCAGCATGTTGAATATCTGAGCTCTGGTTTCCGCGGTGGCTCCGGGTTCCCATGCGCCATTGCTGGATGCGGAAATGGCTTTGTATCGTTCACGCCAGGAAATCTCGCCAAACTTTTCGGCCAGAACCAACGGCTTCTTCCATCCCACGGAAGCAATCCACACCGTCCGCAACATCCCGGTCGCCAGACCGAACCGTTTTGAGCGAACAATCTCCCAAGACTCCTCGGGATTTTCAACAAACGCGTCTCCAAAGACATCCAGAAACGGCCCGTCAGCGTCTGCAAACAACGAAGCGTCTCCATCCCATTCCTCGCCAAGCGCCGCCTCGATGGCTGCTGTTAGATCCACCTTCGCCCATTGCGCCAACAGTTCCCTTTGAGTCTTCACGCGTTCCTTGGTGGACAGTTTCGCCGTCCTGACAGCCTTCCATGCCTTGGCGAACTCGCTGCCACGCCACTGGGCTGCAGGCCGCAGAGAGGCATCCCGTTTCTGGCTTCCAAGCGAACCGGATGTTTCCTGCCGATTCTGGGGAGCATCGGAGGAAACCGCGGACTCCGAAGCGGAGGGAGACCTCCTCGCCAACAGAACCGCGGCGGCGATGGCCAGAAGATGGCTGACCGCAAGCAATGTGATGCGTTTGGGTTTCATGGCTTTTTCGGATAGAGCCGGGCTTCCAGCTCGCGGGCTTTTGCCGGGTCCTGCTCGCGCGTCGCCCAGACGAGGGAATTCATCGCCCGGTCGCGGTCGAGCCCCGGAGGAAGTTGAATCACCCAATCCACATAATCGTCTCCATATCGGGCGAGGTGCAAGCGGGCTTTCCAATCCCATCCCTTGATGCGTTCGGCCTTCTCTTTCTCAGTGACGGGTTCCGGCAGGCTGTTCAGAAAACGCACATAGTCGTCCGGATTGTTTCCGCCATAAGCTTCCCAGGTATTGGAGAAAAGGACCTCACGCCGCTTCTCCTCCGGCAGCGAATCCAGAAGGGGCAGGGCCTTGGCCGGATTCTCTTCAGAAAGCTGGCGATAGAGTGAAACCAGCAACGCACTTTCCCCCTCCGGAGGAACTTGCGGCAGGCCTTCGCGGACCGCGGTGAGAACATCATCCAATGAGGAAACGCCCGTCCTGAATTCGTAGCGCCAGTCGCGTCCGTTAAGCAGCAGTTGTTTCACGTCGCCACCGACGATCTCATTGATGATGGATTGCCGGTCCTTGTTCTCGTTGCCCTTGGTGGCGCGTCGGGCCTCGACACGGGCGTCCACCTCCATGGCTGGTTTGTTGAGGACTTCGTTTCCCAGCGCGCTCCGGAGTTTCGCGGCGAGAGCAGGATCGAGTTGCTCCCGTTGGATGAGGTCCATCACCCACTCCATGGCGGGCAGGCCGCCCTCGGCGAAGCCAAGCAGCAGATCGTGCTGCCTGCCCGGATCCGTTTGATTCTTCACCCAATCCAGCAGCTGTTGCTTTTCATTGAATGAAACGGCCTTGCCGACAGATCGGTGGAAATCCCGCCACGCGTAACTGGAAGATCCGGAGGACTTCGACTGGCCTGCTGAATTCAAGGCCTCCTCGAGTTTTCGATAGAGCGAGAGGCCTCCGCCTGCCTTGATTTCATTCAAGGCCACGGCAGGCACGCAATTCATCGTCAGCGGGCTCTTTGTCACCCACCCGAGGCAATTCATCAAACCTTGTTCCGAAAGCAGGTCCGGAATCACATGGACTCCGAGAAGACGCAGGATTTCCAAACTCCCCGGATCCTCCGTTAGAAATTCGATTCCAACCTCGGGATTCTGTTTCAACCAATGGTAGGCTCGGACTTCCAACTCAGTGAATTGGTTTTCATCGGGAACCCCGCGGGATAGGTATGCCTCGGCTGCGGACTGGAACGCGCTTTTCGGATCCGCGGCCACGGGCAGGGATTCCTTCAACTCCTGATAGAGCGATTTCTTGGTGTCCGCCGCCTCCATGAACCCCGCCAACAAGCGCGCCCCGTCTCCAGCGGGCGAGGAGTGCGGGTTCCGGTTCGCGGACTTGGTGCGGACTGGAAGATCCGGAGACGATTCGGACCCTGGTGCTCCGCTCCGCGAGAATGACCATGCCAATCCGAAGACCGCAATGTGACTTGCGACGAGCCAGTATATTCGGTTTCGTGAGGCGTCCATGATTTCGGGTGGGATTGAGGCATTTGACTATCGATTTTTCCAGATGATGAAAGCTTCAAATTCCCAACGGCCGCCAGAGTTATCTGAAACACCCACAAGGAATCGAAATCGACTCCGCGGAACGAGGGTGCTAAACATGCCGCGATGAAACGACGGTGGTTTCTTGGCTTGCTGACCCTGACGATCATCGCAGCCTGCCTGGCACTTCCCGTTTGGTGGAAATCCCACCAGAAACATCAGGCTCGCCTCGCGTGGAAAGAAAGCGCCATCCCTGAAATCAACCGATACGCTGACGATTCCGCGTGGGTAAGGCGGGAGATCTTCACGCTCACCAACGAGTCCGCCACGGAAGAAAATCAGATCATCGAAGAACCATGGCTCAGCGACCGGATGATGCTGATGAATAGCGGTGAGTGGCTCGTTTACCGAAGCCACTGCCACAAGGAGGAGCCGCGCAATGTGGAGGACATCTGCATCGCCAAGGCTTCAAACGGCAGATGGTATTACACCACTTGTCACTTCTGCGTGAGAATGCTCGCGCTCACCATGCTTCAACATGAGCCGCCACCCGATCTGGGGTCGTTTCTCAAACGCTACCAATTCCGGGAATTCGACGGCCATTCGAACGAGTGCCTCAAGACCACGAAGACCTTTCCGGACAACCCGTGATGCCATCAGCCCCCGTTCATTCCCCGTGAACGGGGAACCACATGCCTCACCTTGCGGCCTACGAATCCTTGAGCTGCTTCAGATAACTCGCGGCGGCCATGCCGAGGTCGGATTTGGGATCGGCCTTGCGCATGGCTTCGAGCGCGCCGCGGGCTTGGGATTTTTTCTCGGGCCAGCGTTGATAGAGGGCGAAGCGGGTGGCGTGCAGTTCCTGCATCTGGCGCGGGCTGAGGCGGGGATTGCGGAGCCATTTGTCGAGTTCCTGCACGGCGGCCGCCTGTTCGTTCTTCGCCGCCTTTTCCATCACCATGCTTAGCAGGGCGTCGCGATTGAACGTGTATTTGCCGATGTATCCGGACTGGTCGTTGGGATCGGCCTTGCGGATTTCGTCGAGCACCGGCTGATAGATGTTCTTCGGGCCGAGTCCCTGGTTCATGCGGTCGAGGCCCGCGCCGTAGAGGGAGGCGCGCTGGAGGCCTGCCGAACCGGACGCGCGTTTCCACAGCGAGTCGCGGTCCGTTAGAAGGGCGCGCATCGACTTCACCATGGCGGGCAACCCGCCGGAATCCTTGATTTCGGCGGTGCCGGAACGCGTGGCGACGAGGCGGCCTTCGGAGTCATACAAGGCGACGGCGGGCAGGCTGCGATAGGGCGGCTGGCAGGCTTCGTTGCGTTTTGCGGCGGTTTGTTCCGCCTCGGTCGGGTTCTCCTTGCGGTCAATGGACACCATCAAGAGGTCCTTGCCGGCGACATCGGCGAAACGCGGATCGTTCCATGCCTTGAGCAGGGTTTCCCCGGATTTGTTCCAATCCGAGCCGTGAAGAAATACGGCGATGGGGGCTTTGGACGACTTTGCCTGCTCCAGTGCCGTGGCGAAGTCCGCGACGGGAGCGGCGAGGGAGGCGACTGTTGTTAGAAGAAGTGAAAGGAGCGTGCGCATGGCGGTTTTCATTGAAGTCTGCGGCCGTAGGCGTGGATGGCGTTGAGGTGGAAGAACTCCTTGCGATCGTCATCACGCTCCACCTTGATGAATTGGACGCGCGTGGCCTTGCCCTCGAGCGGGATGCGCCACATGGATTCGTGTTTCTCCGTGCGGAAAACCTGGGTCCAGTTCTGCCCGTCCTCGGAGATGGAGACCTTGAGCGGAAGCTGGCGGGTGGCGTTGTAGCCGCCGGAGGAGTCATGGATCACGATGCCTGTTAGATTTCCGAGTTTGCCGAGGCGGACCATCGCATGGGGCCGCACCTGACTGTCGGTGTGGAAACCGCCGCCGCAGGATTCGAGCACGCCCCAGTGGTTTTCCGGATGGTCCCAACCGCAGGTACTGGAGGTGGTGAGCAGACCGCCGGAGCTGAGCAGATCGCCGGGAAACGGTTCGGTTTTGAGCGATTCGCCAGAGCGGAGAGAGGCTCCGGCTTGGCCAAGCGATTGGAAGGCCTCGACGTTGCCGCTGGTTTCCGCGGCGATCACGGCGGGGCGCAGCGCGGCGCGGAGACCATCCTTGTCGGCACCGGCGGTGTTCGAGGAGAAGACCTTGGCCAGCGCGTTGAAGTAGGCGTTTGCGGTGCCGGAGTCCTTGCCGAATTTCTTCTGCCCCCAGGCGATGGTGGGGGCGAACCACGACTTCGAGCCGGCTTGGATGGCGAGCACGCTTTCGAAGAAACCAAGCTGGCGGGTGATGTCGCCGCCGAGCGCCATCGCCTGCGCATCGAGAGCGGATTCGTAGTCCCACATCACCGGGCCGTCCTGTTTGGCGATGGCCTTGTGGAACTCCAGCAGGAAATCCTGGCGCTTGTCTTCTGTTAGACCTTCAAGCGCGGCTTTCTGGAAACCCGAGATCACGCCCCAGGCGGCCTCGGGATAAGCCGCGAGCGCGGTGAGCAGACCTTTCTGGATCGACTGCCAGGTGGCCGCGTCCGGTTTTCTAACATCCCGGAGGAAGGCGGTGGCTTCGAGCCATGCGGGCTGGTTGATCGGCTGGGCTTCGAGTGCGAGGCGGTAGGCGGTCTCGGCGAGTTCGGGATTGGATTTCGCGAGCGAGCGAGCCTGATAGAGATGGGCGGTGCAGCGCTCGTGGTCGTATTTTTCGCCGAGAGCCTTTTCCTGAAGCACGAGCTGCGTCCAGGTGGAACCCCACAAGCTGGTGTGGAGGCCGCGTTGCCAGGAAAGCGAATAGGCGGGCGTCCATTCGCCGCGCGCGACTCTAACCGCATAGGCGCAGTGGCCGGGCTCGCCCATGGTGATGGCGGGGATGCCGTTGGCACGCGCGGCGGTGGCGCCGTAGTGCGAGAGAGATCCGCAGACGCCGCCGACATCGCGGACGCGCTTGGCGTGGATCTGATCGTCGAATGGGGCATAGTACATCGAGCCGTGGATGGAATCGCCGAACAGGTTGTCGAGCCGGTATGGAGCCTGCCAACACGCGCCGACGTAGTCCTTGGCGGGAAGTTTCACGTTGTCGCGCAGCCAGACGAGCGAGGTGTCGCCCCAGCCGCCGTCGTCCGACCAGCCGCCGTTGCCGCCCGCGGAGACGACGAAACGTTTCTCCCAGGTCTGGAGGTCGTCGAACTGCGGGTGCAGCAGGCCTCGTTTCCGCGAGTCGCGGAAATACTCGTAGCGGCGGATCGCCTTGTCCTCCGGCCAGCCTTTTTTGCCGAAGGCCAGCGCGACGGCGGCGGCGGTGCTTCGTTCCCTGGGATCAGAGAAATCCGCGCGGTCTTTTTTCCAAATGTCGAAGAGCGCCCACAGCGTTTTTCCCGGCTCCTCCGGCAGCGGACCGGAAAACATCAGATCGCCGAGCAGGCCTTGGGAGGCGTTCAGCTCGGAAACGAAGCGTTTGCCGTCCGGTTTCGAATCGATCTCGTCCAATGCGGGTCCGGCGATCCGGCGGAGTTCCGTGCGGGCGAGTTCCATGCGCTTTGCTGGATCCTCGGCGGCCGCCTTCAAGCTGGCCTCATCCTCCGCCGCATGCAGGGAAAACATCAACAACGGCGCGCACAGCGCCCCAATTCGTGGGAAAAGTTTCGGAAACATCGGAAAACCTAAAAACAGCGGGGAAACGGCCGCTCTGACGGCGATCTTTCAAGTGCGATGCCGCCCAGATTCGCGGGAAACTCGGCAAAGTGTCGACAGGCGGCCCGGACCATGCGATCTACTGCGTTGTAGTTTTGTTCGAATGTTCCAGACAGGCCATCCAAGAGTGCGTAGCAATGCCCGGTTTCCAGCGATCCACACGGATCAATGGACGGGAAAAATCTTGTGTCCCGGGGAACTTCGAGCGCGTTGCCAGACTGCGGAATTTCACCCGGAAGGCGGGGGAGAATCGGCCATTTCCGGGCTCCAGGCATCGCCGATCGAGAAACTTGGCGGGAATCGGCTCCAATTCTCGTATTATACAATGGGGGCGAGAATCCGCCAATCCACCCTGCCGTCGCTAAGCGCGGCCGGGATTTTTGCATATGATTTTGGAGCAACTACTAAACCCCGGACCAATTCCGGGCATAGAACAGTTGTCGGAAGATCCCATCCACGATCTTCCGGCCGCCATTTCCGCGCTCAGCGGGGTTGGCGGACCCGCCGTGGAAACCCAACCGCTCGCAGCTTACCGAACCCAATCCGAATGCTTACAGCTTTGAGTCCGATGGTTTGCAGCTTTGATCCACACGACTAGCAACTTTTGGATTCATGCCGGATTTTTCCTTTGCGAGTTCCTGAAGTCCACATTATGAATATACATTGAATGGCCACTGTATTCAAAAACCCTAAAACAGTTTCCAAGCCGAACCCGCCGGGATTCGCGCTGGTCGTCACTCTTTCGCTGATGATCCTGCTGGCAGTGATCTCAGTCGGCTTGCTCGGACTCGCGGCCGTGGAGTTGCGAAAATCCGGCTCTCAGGACGCCCGCGCGACCGCCATGGCGAACGCGCGTCTGGCGCTCGTCCTTGCTGTGGGACAGCTGCAGAAAGAGCTCGGAGATGACCGCCGGATCACGGCGGATGCCTCCATTTTCACCAACTCGAAGAATCCATACGCAGTCGGCGTTTGGGATGGTTGGTCCCCAGACCTTGCCTCGAAGACCGGCTCTGGCTCCACTCCGCGCGTGGATTACCGCACGCCAAAAAGCCAGACGGGTTTCCGCAACTGGCTGGTTTCCTCGATGGATCCGGAGGCCACTCAGCAGCTCGCGTGGCACACCTCGGACATCGCCTCGAAGTCCGTGCGCCTGTTTGAAAAGGACACGTCCGGATTTGATCTCGATGGCGAAAAAATCCCTGTTTCCTACGGCAAACTGCCCGGCTCCGTCGCGTGGGCCGTGACTCAGGAAAACACCAAGGCCCGCATCAACGTCAGCGCGGATGACTCCCGGCGCCTGAGCCAAGGGGACCGCTTGCAAGCGCCTTCCCGCCCCGATCTCTCGAATTCGGAATACCTCAAGCAGCCGAAGGACAATGACTGGGCCCGTCGCTCCGCCACCGTCTGCCGCCTCTCTCAGGCGGTTCTAGAGACGGCCTATGGCGCGGATCGCAGTGTCGTCTCGGCCGCTTCGAAGGACTACACCACGGACTCCTACAGCTTGCTGACCAATGCGGTCCGCGGCGGCGTGAAAGCGGACCTGAACACCGGGTTTGAAATGGCGGATTCGGATTTCACCAAAGACTCATGGAGTGATTCCTGGGGCAAGCTGACCAACCCGTTCCGCAGCAGCGCCATCAGCCAATACAGCGGTCAGAAGCCGCTTTACAGGCCGGTGACCAGCTCCGCCCAAGCCTCCGTGCAGATGAATTTCCCGCCTGCTTCGGTGAAGCACAAGTTCAACGTCAACGGCGCGCCCACCTTCGACATGCTGCGCGCCTACTACCGGACCTATCGCCACCTCTACTCGACAACTTCCGGTGACACGGCGTTCGAACGGCTTTACTCCCATATCTCGGTCCCCGCGGCGGACAGGGTTGCAGGCCGCCCCTTTGGCGTGAAAACCCAGCCGAGTCTGACACCGGTATTGGATCGCGTGAACATGGTGTTCAGCATCTATGCCAAGGCGGATGGCACGCTCTGCATCCTGCTGTCACCCTTCGTCACGATCTGGAACCCTTACAACGTGGCCATCGAGACCGAAGGCTTGGTCGTCTATCCGTGGATCGACATGGCGGTGTTCTGGAACTGGAACATCACCTCGAAATCCGGCACCAGCCCGGGAGCCAAGACAGGTGTCTCCCTTTCCCGCTACGTCGGCGAGGGATATGCGGACAGCTCGAATACCGCGCACGGCCGCTCTTCGAGACCGTATTTCTACCTGCACCTCACTCAGACCGGGTCACCCGTCAGTGCGGGAACCAATGTGATCAACCCGGCCATCCGCTTGGAGCCGGGCGAAGTGCGGGTGTTCTGCCTCGCGGACAGCACGCGCCGCGATCTGATGCCGCAATCCAATGACCCGAAAGTGCGGACTTGGCGAATGAAGGCCGCCCAAAGCGCCACCGATCTCACCAATGGCAAAAACGGCGGTATCGCACTCAACATGCGGAACTCCATCGGAGGGACCGACAATTTCAACTACCTCCTGAAACCAGGTGATGTGGTGAATTCGAACACCGTCGAGTTCGATCGAAACACCTATTTCTACATCATGAACATGGCGGATTCCTGGCAGATCAAGAATCCAAACTCCGAGTTGATGGTCGAGGCCCGGCCGGCCCAAGGTGGTTTCCCGGCCTTGCCGGCCACGCCGAATCTGGTCTTCTACGGCCAGATCCACTCCGGAGCCGCGTTTGGCAAGGGCAGGGACTCGTTCACGTATCCCTCGATGCCCTACGAGTTGATCAACGAGAAGCCGCAGATGGTGGGCAGCATCCTCACTTATCACCGCACGGCGCTTTCCAGCGGAAAACCGGTGTCGGACCTCATGTTCACCACCAATCCGCGCCAACCCTATGTGACCCAATACCTCGGTGCGGGTGGCAAATTCCAAACCGGTCCCCACTACGAAAGCCTGATGCAGGGCGGCACCTCGCTGGCCGGCTTGACCATGGAAACCTCGATGGACGGGCGCAACGCGTTCTACGGTCCTTCCCACAGTGCGAATGGCGGCCGCTCCTTCCTTCCCTTCTTCGAGGTTCCGCGTTCGCCGACGCTTTCGCTGGGATCTTTGCAACACTGCGACCTCACGGCTTCGGCATTCGGCTGCCCCAGCCAGATCGGAAATTCCTGGGCATCCCCATACCTCTCCTCCGCATCCGTCGTGAACCGGGTGACCACCTCCGCCGGCGGTGACCTCATTTCACCCATGCTGGGGGTGTATGACGCCTCCTATCTGGCGAATGAAGCCCTGTTTGATGATTGTTATTTCTCCGGCGCGGCCCCGACCATTGGTTCGTTGAAGTCCACTCCGGGTTCTCCGAATGTTTGGAACACGGATCAGGTTTCTGAAACCCGCTCCACGGATGCGCTGATTGAGGACTTCTTCAAGAGCCCGTCCACCTCTCCGCTGCGCAATCCGCGCATGGTGCCATACACCGGATCCCTCTCGACCGCGCAAGTGGCGGATCGCCTTGAAGGTCCCGGCAAGTGCCTGAGGCTCGCCAGCCACCTGCTCAATGAGGGCGGATTCAATATCAACTCCACCAGCGAAGAGGCCTGGACGGCCATTCTTTCGAGCCTGCGCGGAGCGGATCCCTCGTCTGGAAACAACACGCCGCAGTCCCGCTTCAGCAACATCATCACCAGCGCCCCGGTGAACATGACGGAAAACAACCAGTGGTCCGGCTTCCGTTCGCTCTCCGATAGCGAGGTGAAGACCCTTGCCAAAAACATCGTTGCCGAGGTCAAACTGCGCGGACCCTTCCTTTCGTTGGGTGAGTTCGTGAACCGCCGCGTTTCCGCGGACCGCGGACTGAACACCGCGGGTGCCATCCAGAGCGCCATCGACAAGAGCGGATTCAACCGCAAGTTCACCTACGGTTCGTTCGACACCAGCCTGTATCCGAATCCGGAAAACATCCTGACTCCCAACACCGGCACGAACACTCCCGGCTGGCTCAGCCAGGCTGACGTGCTCACCGCTCTCGCTCCCACCATCACACCGCGCTCGGATACCTTCATCGTCCGCACCTTGGGCGAGGCGAAGGACTCGGAAGGCAAGGTGATCGCCACCGCGCGCCTCGAAGCCCTCGTCCAACGCGTTCCGGACTGGGTGGATCCCGTGGATGACTCCGCGGCGGCCGTCTCCGAACTCAGCTCGACGGTGAACAAGAACTTCGGTCGTCGCTTTGAAGTGATTTCCGTGCGTGAAATCGCTAGTGACTCCAGCGGCAACCCGATCTAATCTCCCACATCCATGTTTCGATCCATTTTTCTGTATGTGACACTCGCCGCGGCACCACTGATGGCAGCCTCTCCGCCGCGGGTGCTCGCATGGGACGAGGAAATCGCCGGTCGTAAGCTGGCTTTCGTCGTCGGCAAGGAACTCATCAAGCTCGAAGGCCTGAGCTCGCTGCGCCGGACTCCTCCCTTGGCATTGAAGGCCGCCGGTCCCTACCAGATCCGCGCCCTCGACAAAACTCCGGGCCCCGACGCGAAACCCATCGAACTCAACTGCCCGATTCCGGAAACCGTTGAAAAGCCGCTCATCGTCCTGATTCCAGACAAAGTCCATCCCACCGGACTGAGGGTGATCGTTGTGGATGACAACCCCGCCGGTTTCCGTTGGGGAAGCTATCGTTTCCTCAATGCCACACCGAAGGAACTGATCGTCCAGTTGGAGAAAAAGGCCGTGAAGGTTCCCACCGGATGGAAACCGGTGGATCTCGACCTCGGCGGCGAGACCCGCGGCATCGGCGCGCGCATCGCTCTATCAGAATCGATCGAGGTGCCGCTCTATTCCGCAGTTTGGGAATACAATACGAACATCCGAACGCTGTGTTTCCTCGTTCCCGGTGATGATCCGCGCCTCAGTCCGGTGGCTTTCAAGGCCATCCCCGAGGACAAGATCATGCTTCAGATCGAGGCCAAGGACCAGCAGACCGCGGACAAGAACGGTTGAGCGCGGACCTAACAGCCCGCTCGATCCGCACTCATTCCTTCGAAAAACACGTCGATGGGTATCAGGATGCCGTTCGTCTGACGGATGAAGTTTCCCGAGTGGACATCGTGCATTCGGATGCCGGATGCGGCATGTAGGAAAACCAGATGGTTGTGAGGGCTGGGAGCCGGTTGCCAGCCTTGCTGTTTCAGCATCTCCACCAACTCGCTCTGGCTTGGATGAGCACCTTCGATGTACGGCTGGACGCTCCAGATCACGCCATTGCCGCGGGAGTTTCTGGAAACACCGAGAAACGAAATCGCCGCGCAAGGAACCTGCGCGGAAAACACCGCGAGGCGCTTGAGATACTGAAAGGGTGAGGAGAAACGGAAGCCATAGGAATCGTGGATGGTGCGGCGGATGACCACTTTTCCCTGCGGACTCAAAAGCACCCATGCATCGTGCTCGCTCCCACCACCTTTGGGACCCGCGTGACTTTCAAATTCTGAAATCTCCGGGGCAGGAAAAACCCGGTAGTTAGCCTCCGCCCAACGGAACAGGGCCGCTTCCTCGCGGTCGATTTCCTCAATGTCCGCTGGAAGCGCGTATTCCCTTACGGGCGCTTGCGTGAGCTCGCCAAGCGGTTGTTCCGCTGGAATTGCGATCGCGCTTCCTCCAGCGACAAGCTCTGCGGCAGTGGCTTGAGATGGCCGAAGAGCGGAGGAGTTTGCGGAGTTTTCTCGGTGCATGATTCCGCCTGCTTTTTCAGCGCTTTCATGACCGAAGGATGCTGTATTTCAGGACGTTCCGCCAGTGTTTTCTCGGCGGGCGAACCGCTCAGGCCGGAGCCTTGTCCAGCCCGAACGCGTCGTGCACGGCGCGAGCCGCATCCTCGATGCGGGTCTCGTCCACGGTGACGGCGATCTTGATTTCCGAGGTGGAGATCATGCCGATGTTGATGCCCGCGTTTCCGAGCGCCTTGAACATGGTGGCGGCCACACCGGAGTGCGAGCGCATGCCGATGCCCACAGCGGAGAGCTTGGCGATGCCCGCCTCGGTCTCGACCTTCGAGTTTCCGAGTTCGGCGAGCAGCGGCTTGAGCGCGGCCTGGGCCTTGCCGAGGTCGCTGCTGTGCATCGTGAACGAGTGGCGGGCGAAGCCGTCGTGCGCGATGTTGGAAATGATCATGTCCAGATTGATCTCCGCGTCACCGAGGGCTCCGAGGATCTTGCCGGACATGCCCGGTTCGTCCGGAATGCCGGTGATGGTGACGCGCGCTTGCGAGCGCTCGATCGAGACGCCGCGGATGACGACGTTTTCCATGTTGGGATGTTCTTCTAACACGAGGGTGCCGGGGTTGTCGTTGAGTGAGGAGCGGACTTCGAAAACGACGCCGAATTTCTTGGCGAACTCGACGGAGCGGGATTGCATGACCTTGGAGCCGGAGGACGCCATCTCCAACATCTCGTCATAGGAAATCTCGGGCAGCTTGCGGGCGTTTTTCACGATCCGCGGATCGCAGGTGTAAACGCCGTCCACATCGGTGAGGATCTGGCAGACATCCGCCTTGAGCGCGGCGGCGACGGCGATGGCCGTTAGATCCGACCCGCCGCGGCCGAGCGTGTGGATCATGCCATCGGGAGTGACTCCCTGGAAGCCGGCGACGACGAGCGTTTTGCCCTCGTTGAGGAAATTTTTCATCAACGAGGGATCCATGTTGAGGATGCGTCCGCGGGTGTGGGAGCCGGTGGTGAAGATGCCCGCTTGGCGGCCGGTGATCGAGGCCGCGTCCACGCCGAGCTCGTGCAGCGCCATGGTGACCAGCGCGATCGACTGCTGCTCGCCGGTGGCTAACAGAACATCCAGCTCGCGCTCGCTCGGGTTCTCCATCGGCTCCTTGGCCATGCGGATCAACCCGTCGGTCACGCCGGACATCGCGGACACCACGGCGACGACCTGGTTTCCCTCGTCGCGGGTGCGTTTCATGCGGGCGGCCACGTTGCGGATGCGATCAATGGAACCGACTGAGGTGCCGCCGTATTTCTGAACGATGAGTGCCATGGGTGGAGCGGCGCGGAGTGAAGGGGATGCCCCGGATTTTTGCAAGGATTTCAAGCACCGGCCGCCGCGCCCCACTGGTGGACCCACTCGGCGGGCAGGCGCAGCGGTTTGCCCTCGGGCATCGAGACGAGCGCCAGCGATTGCCGCGCGGTGACGAGCAGCTCGCCGTCCGCCTCCCGGATCATCTCGAACGCGCACCAGAACCTCGCCTTCGTCAGCTCGTCCAGACGCCCGCGGATCGTGATCCAGTCGCCGAGTTTTGCCGGCCGCCGGTAGTCGATCTCCGTCCGCGTGACCACGGGAAACACGCCGGTCGTCGTCATTTCCCGCAGGTCCATGCCCATCCGCGCGGCGAGCCGCGTCCGGCAGGTCTCGATCATCCGCAGGTAGGCGATGTTGTGGACCACGGCCCCGCAATCGGTGTCGAAAAACATGACTTCCTCGCGGGTTTCAAGCGTCGGGCGCGGCGTCTGCATGGACGATAGGCTGGGGGATGTGGTCCGATTCTGCAATGTTCGCTTGAGGGAGGGCGTAGGCATCGCTAAAGGAGAACCGAATGTTTTCAAATCACAGATATCTGGGTGCCCTGCTGCTCATCGGCCTTACCGCATGGGGAAATGCCGCCGATTTCGCGCCGCCTGCCGAAGGCCCCGTCGCTTTCCGCCGGGACCGGATTCCGCTGGATGCGGATGCGATCTCCGGCCTCTCCAGAAATCTGGAAACCCTCGCCCGCGGCCTCAACACCGTCACCGCCGCCGAGCGTCGCTGCGCGGCGCAGACGCTCGCATTGTCACTCGCGCTCGATCCTTCTAACAGCAATGCCCGCGCCCTCATCCAGGAATTCGGAAACGGCACCCGCAAGCCGGATGCGGACCCCGTCCAGCTCGAAAAAAGCCGCGCCCGCGTCTGGCAACTCTGTGGCTGGTTGGAAAGCCCCGAGGCCGGAAGCCAAGGCCAGGCGCTCGCCGCCTGCTTGAAGGACGTCATCGCCCTATCAGATCCAAGGAACCCGAAGTCCACCCCCATCAGGGAGGCAGGGGAGAAAGGCGCGTGGGCCGGTTGGATTCCCGCGCTCTCCGCGTATGAGCCCGCCTCCATCGCCAACAATCAAAACCCGGGAAACACCCCCGATCCATTGACGCCGCCGTCCTCCTCGTCTGGTGGCGCGGCCGTCAAGCTCGACAAAGCGCAGATCTCCACCCTCGTCTGGCAGACCGCCGCGAAGACGGAAATCCCCGTCTGGAAACTCAGCCTCGGCAGCATCGAAATGACCGCCGAACCCAGTGGAGACGGCACCGACTCCACCGATCCGGGCACCCACAAGCCCTTCGCTGTGAGATTTGGCCAAGAGGTGGAAAACAATCCGCTCAACCCCATCGCCAACTCGATCCGCGGCCTCCTCAAGAAACGCCACGCCGCCAAAACCAATGGCGTCACCATCACTTTCGACAGCCCGGACCTCCGCGCCTCCATCCAAGCAAACAAACGCCTCGCCATCAGCGCCGCCGCCGCCGTCCTCGCGGACTCCGCCTTCACCGGCTCCGCGCCCGATGCCGTCGTCCTCGGCTCTGTCGATGATAGCGGAGCCTTGAAACTGCCCACCGGTTTCTGGGATCAGATCCGCTCCCTGCCCAAAGGCACCGGACAACGCCTCGTCCTGCCCGCGGACGCCTCCGCCTACCTGCCCTCCATGCTCGCCTTCGAGCGCCCCGAGTTTTTCATGGAGTATGAAGTCATCCTCGCCGCGGATTTCGCCCAACTCACCGCCCTTTGCGCCAAGACCCCCGAAGGCCCGCCCGGCGTGGCCATCGCCGAGTTCCGCACCATCCGCGAGCGCCTCGGCTCCCAGGACGTCCGCCAATACATCTCCAACAGCTTTGTGAAACAACGGCTCTCCACCGTGCTGCAAGAGCTACCCTCGGACTACTCCGCCCGCATGCTCCTCGTCCAGGCCGCGGGAAACCGCCCCACCACCGTCACCCGGCCCATCCTCGCCAGCGAGATCCGCCGCGCCCTGGAACCCCTCGCGCCTTTGGTCAAAAACCAGAGCACCGAGCTCGAGCCTTCCGAAATCTCCAATCTCAGCCAGATCTTCGAAACCTGCCGCGCCTCCCTCAGCCAGTTGGAACGCTACTCCGCCAAAAACGACGCCCCCCTCATCACCGAAGCCACCGATCTCGTGAACCTCGTCAGAAACCTAGAAAAAGCCACCCGCACCCGCGGCGAGGACTACATCGTCAAGACTGCCGTCACCACCGCCCGCGCCGATCTCGCCCGCAAGGCCAAGCTTTTCTCGGACAAACTCGCCGCGGAGATCGGCGAACCCGTTGCCCCGGCCACTCCAGCCACCCGTTGAAACGCCCGCCCCTCCGATGTTCCGCCCCGGCCCGCAAGCCCGCTCCTCCTTTCTCCCGTGCCTGGCCCTCGCCGCCGCCGCACTGCTCAGCTCCTGCGATTCCCCGCACAAGCTCGCCCTGCGTGAGCTCTCCGCCTCCGGAGTCGATCCCTCCGGCCTCGCACTCGTCCAAGCCGTCACCGATCAGGATCCGCGCCTCACCGCACTCCTGCTGGAAGCCCGCGTTTACACCGAGCAGCGCGATTCCCAAGGCCGCACTCCTCTCGGCATCGCCGTGGAGCAGGGAAACCTTTCCCTCCTCGCCATGCTCCTCAACGCCGGCGCGAAACCCAACGCCGTCCTTGCCAACTCCTCCAGCGTCCTCGGCATGGCCGCCCTCCGCGGGGACATGCTCATGTTCGACACCCTGCTCTCCGCCGGAGCCCGCACCGACGGTCTCATGCCCGATGGCGAGATGATCCTCCCCTGGGCCATCCACCAAGGCCGCGCCGACCTCGTCTCCCGCATGATGAAAGCCAGCCCCGATCCCCATCTCAAGGATCGCCACGGCACTCCGCTCCTCCACATCGCCATGAACGCCGGCCGCCGCGACCTCATGGACACCCTCATCTCCCTCGGCGCGGACCCCTCCGCCGCCAGTCCGGACGGCCAGACCACCATCCAGCTCGCCCTCAAAAACGGCTGGCTCGACGCCATCCCCAAGCTCGCCGCCGCCGGAGCCGATCCCAACGCGCCGGACACCTCAGGCCTCCGCCCGCTCGAACGCGCCCTTGCCGAGCGCGACCTCCCCATGGCCGAACTCTTCCTCAAGGCCGGGGCCGATCCCGCCCTGCCCGCCTCCGGAAACGATCCCTCAAAGTCCCCTCTCCGCGTCGCCTTCGAGCAAACCGATCCCCGTTTCCTCGAACTCTTCCTCAGCCGCGGTGCCAAAATCCCCGAATCCTGGCTCTGGGACGCCTTCCGCACCCGCGACCTGCAAACCACCCGCCTCCTCTTCAAACCCTTCGTTTGTCTCGGTAATACCGCGCCCACCG
>DAISZP010000576.1:0-2907 GCA_036824745.1 Luteolibacter sp. | reverse complement strand
CGCAGCGGCGGCGCGCTCGAGATCGGCCGCTACGGAGCCGTCACCATCGACGGCTGCAATTTCCTCAACAGCCACTCGGACCTCCACG
Source organism: Luteolibacter sp. (assembly GCA_036824745.1). Taxonomy (GTDB): domain Bacteria; phylum Verrucomicrobiota; class Verrucomicrobiia; order Verrucomicrobiales; family Akkermansiaceae; genus Luteolibacter. The sequence continues at coordinate 2,819 of DAISZP010000576.1, read as the reverse complement.
GCGGCGCGATCGACACCAAGGGGCAGCTCACTGTTAGAAACTCCACCTTCGCCGGAAACTCCGCCGCCGGCGAGGGGGGCGCGATCCACACCTCGTGGGAGGAGAACCGCAGCACGGACATTTCCAACTGCACCTTCGCCGGCAACAGCTCCGGCAGCCATGGAGGCGCGGTCTCGGGATTCTTCACCACCTTGAAACACTGCACCCTCAGCGGCAACACCGCCGCCAGCGGCCTCGGGGGAGGCTTCTACAGCATTCCCGCCGGAAGTGACGACCCGAACGTGTTCGAAAACTCCGTCATCTCCGGCAACATCGGCCTTGATCTCGCGGGCGAAGCCGGAATCACCTGGGCGCACAACTTCCTCGGCGGAACGGCCAAACTCGCCCCGCTCGCGAACTATGGCGGCCGCACCATGACCCAACCGCCCCTGCCCGGCTCCCCGCTGATCGATGCGGGCATCCTCCTCGCCTCCACTCCCGCCACGGATCAACTCGGCGCAGCCCGGCCGCGCGGTCCGCTGCCGGACATCGGGGCGGTCGAAGCGTTTCCCTTCTCCTCGATCGCGTTGTTAGATAGCGATGGCGATGGCATCGACGACCGCTTGGAACCCGCCTATGGCCTCGTCGTCGGAATCGACGACAGCGCCAAAGACAGCGATGGCGACGGCTCGCCCGATGCCGAGGAGATCGCGAACATGACCGATCCGCTGGATCCCGGCAGCCTGCTGAGGATTCTCACCTTCGCGCCGTTGCCGGACGGCCAGACCTACCGGCTCACCTACTCCGCGTTCCCCGGCCTGTCCTACTCGCTGGAGAGCGATCAGAACCTGGACTTCCACGGCCCCGCCGCGCGGGTGACTCCCCTCGGCACCGCCACCGGCGGCACGGAATCCGTGGATCTCATCCCCATGTCCGGACGCGATTTCTTCCGCATCCGGCGCAATCCGTGAAGCACCACCACCATGAACTCGAACCTTTCGCGGATCATCCGATCCGCCGCTTCCATGCTGTGGCTGACGGGCCTCCAGGCCTCCGGTCTCACCAATGGTAGTTTTGAAGACAACCTCACCGGCTGGGACACCTCCGGAAACGTGTCGGTCAAATCGACGCTTCCCTACGCCCCCACGCACGGAACCAAGCTCGTCGCCTTCAACTCGATGAACACCACCGGCTCCGCCGGACTGATCCAGCCGTTGGATACCGAACCCGGCCACACGTATGCCGTGGAATTCGATGTCGGAAACCTCGGCTACAACCCTCAGCCGCAGACGCTCTGGGCCGCAGTGGGCGGCACGATGAGCACCCAGATCTACACCTTGGCATCCGATACCGTGGTGATTCCCGGCACCACCGGTGGCCGCACCAACTGGGTTTCACGATCCCTCACCTTCACCCCGCAACCGGGACAGTATCCGATGATCGTGTTCTGGGACCAATCCGCCATCTCCGATGGGCTCGATCTGGTCCTCGACAACGTGCGGATCCGTGAGATCGCCCAGCCGCCCCTGCCTCCGGTCGACTTCGACAACGGCGGCTTCGAGTCCGGATTGGACGGTTGGACCGCCGTTGGCAACGTCGAGGTTGAGAACTCCGCCCCATACCTCGCTACGGAAGGAAGCAGGTTGCTGTCCTTCAACTCCGGAGACACCGGACACGGAAGTTACGTCACGCGCGATGTGCCCACCGTCCCGGGCCAGCGTTATCTCCTTTTGTTCGACGTGGGCAATTTGTCCTACAACAACCTCCACCAGACGATGATGGTGCGGGGGGCGGCTTACGGTTACAAACAGTTCCAGATCTACGATTTCATCGACATCGCCGGTCCGGGAGGCGGCGGGACGGCATGGATCGCCGCATCCTACTCGTTCACCGCCACTTCCACTTCGACCAACATCTGGTTCGCGGATTCCTCCCCGGACACATTTTCCACCGATCTGGTCCTGGACAATGTCAGGATCATCCCGATTCCGGTGTTCGGGGATTTCATCAACGGCAGCTTCGAATACGGTCTCGATGGCTGGCAGTTGGAGTCGTCCTATGGCTGGGCCAGCGTCGAGGCCGGCGCTCCCTACACCCCCACGGACGGATCGAAGCTGCTCGCCTTCAGCTCCGGCAACCAACGCAACCAGGCCTTCGTGACTCAAACCGTGGCCACCACCCCGGGCAGGACCTATCAACTCGTCCTTGATGTCGGAAACCTCTCCTTCGTCGCCCAACCGCAGTTGTTCCACGTGTTGATCGCCGACCCCACGGTCCCCGGTGACTATGTGCTCCTCAACCGCGCGGTCAGCATTCCCAGCACCTCGGTGAACGGTGGCACGAACTGGCTGCGCAACCAGGTGTTCACCTTCACCGCACGCAGCGGGCTCACCAAATTCTGGTTCCATGACGCGTCCAGCGCCACCGATGGCGTGGACCTTGTTCTCGACAACGTCCGCCTCGTTCCCCAATGACGCTCTCCACCCCGCGGTGAGGGGTTGCCATCCCGGAAAATCCCGTGTTTCCTCCCGTCCATGTCCGACATCAAAATCACACTGCACACCACCGCCGGTGACATCGACGCCACCATGTACGCGTCCAAGGTTCCGCTCACTTGTGCGAGTTTTCTCAATCTCGCCCGCCGCGGATACTACGACAACGTGGCTTTCCACCGCGTGATCGATGGCTTCATGCTGCAAGGCGGCGATCCCACCGAGTCCGGCCGCGGCGGTCCGGGTTACAAGTTCGCGGATGAGTTCGATGCCTCGCTCCGCCACAACGCCCCCGGCGTGTTCTCGATGGCAAACGCCGGCCCGGGCACCAACGGCTCGCAGTTCTTC
>DAISZP010000575.1:0-2917 GCA_036824745.1 Luteolibacter sp. | reverse complement strand
TGCCGCCCGGATTCGAGGCAGCGGTGAGGAAATTCCTCGACGAATGCGAGGTCACCATCGGGGAAATTTCCAAGCTGCTCGACAAGAACAAGATCTTCCTCGACCGCATGGTGGACATTGGCGTGATCACCCGCGAGTCCGCCATTTCCTGGGGCATGACCGGCCCAAACCTCCGTGCCTCCGGAGTGCCTCGCGACCTGCGCAAGGACAGCCCGTATCTCGGTTACGAGAAATACCAGTTCGACGTGCCGATCGCCGAGGAAGGCGATTGCTACGCCCGCTACCAGGTCCGCATGGAGGAGATGCGCCAGTCGATCCAACTCTGCCGCCAGGTGCTCGACACGATGCCGGAAGGTCCGGTGAACCTCGCGGATTCAAAAAGCATGCTGCCCGACAAGGAGCGCGTGCTCATGTCCATGGAGGAGCTCATCCACCACTTCATCGTCGCCACCCAAGGCATCGACGCGCCTCCGGGCGAAGTCTATTTCGCCGCGGAGAACCCGAAGGGCGAACTCGGTTTCTACATCCACTCAAAGGGCGGGGGAGTCCCTCATCGCCTGAAGATCCGCAGCCCCTCGTTCTGCAACCTTTCCATTGTTTCCCGCCTGCTTCCCGGCCACATGGTTTCCGATATTCCGGCCATCCTCGGCTCGCTCGATTTCGTGATGGGCGAGTGCGATCGTTGATGTTACCAGAACGCTTGCCATGAAAACCACGACGCTAATCCTTCTGAGCGGCTTGTTCGCTATTCCGGCATCCGCTGAATTCCGCACTTGGACCCGGGCGGACGGCAAAACCGCTGATCTCGAATTGACGGGAGTCACCGATGTGAACGGGGAGAAGTCCGGTGACTTCAAAATGCGCAACGGCAAAACCGTGACGCTCAAGGCCTCCTCACTCACGGAAGCCGATGCGAAACTGCTGGCCGAGTGGAAACCCGCCCAAGCTGCCAGCGACACGGCGGCTTCCGCCAGTGTTTTTGACGGGGTGCTTGATGGCGATCTAGTCAAACTCAGCGGCAAATCCCTGAAGTCCTTCAAGGATTTCCAGAAGCCGACGAAGTATTATCTATTTTACTACACCGCCTCGTGGTGCGGACCTTGTCACAAGTTCACTCCCTCGCTGGTGGAGTTTTACGACAAGAACAAGCCGGGAAATCAGGAGTTCGAGATCGTGCTCATCACCAGCGACAGCGATGAGGAGGCGATGGAGGAATATGCCGCCGAGATGAAGATGCAGTGGCCCCAGTTGAAGATGTCCAAGGTGGAGAAATTCCGGAAGGAATTCAAACACCCCGGGGGCGGCATCCCGAATCTGGTCCTCACCGATCTTCAGGGCAATCTCATCAAGACCAGTTATGAGGGAAAGACCTATGTGGGTCCCACCGTGGTGATGAACCATCTGGCCACTCTTTTGAAAAAATAAAGCCGACACAGCGCCCATACCTTTCGTTTCATCCATGTCCGCCTCCTCCCTCGAAGAAACCATCGCCTCGCACGAGACACCCGGCACGAAGCACTTCCCGCCGTTTCAGGTGACGCCGGAACTGGATGCGGAGGCGGACGAGCGCATCTCGCATTACCCGGCGAGCAAGCGCTCGGCCACGCTGCCGCTGCTCCACATCGTCCAGCACAAGTTCGGCTACATCTCCGCTCCCGCCATCGACTGGGTCGCGAAGAAGCTCGATCTGGAGCCGATCAAGGTGCTCGAAGTGGTCACGTTCTATCCCGGCTTCCGCCAGTCCGCTCCGGGGAAATTCCACATCCGTGTCTGCCGCACGCTCTCCTGCGCGATGGGTGGTTCCTACGAGCTGATGGAGAAACTTTGCGAGCTCACCGGGATCGACCGCTCGCAGTGCGATCCGCATCACCATCCGATCGCGGTTTCCCCCTGTGGAAACTATTCGGTGGAATTCGCCGAGTGTCTGGCTTCCTGCGGTACGGCTCCGGTGTGCATGGTGAACGATGATTTCCACGAGGGAATCCCTGCGGAAAAGGCGGCGGAGTTGCTGGGGAAATATCCGGCGGACGGGAAATAATGCTTGCAATCGGTAATCGGTTACAGCATCCATTACCACATGAGCGATATTACCTACAAATTGACCCGCACCAGCATGGCCTTGGATGGTTGGACCATCAAAGCCTTGGACGAGCTTAGCGAGCGCCTGCACACCTCGAAGGCCGAGGTGATCCGCCGCGCCGTTCGTGAAATGAAAGAACGTTCGGACCGTGAAGTGGCTGCTCCGAAACCCTTGGAGGCTTTGGACTGGCTCCAGAACGGCGGCGGCTTGCTGGCTGAGGAAGCCGCCGAGTACCGCACCGCCATGGTTGCCGAGCGCAACGCCAAAAAATACTGGTGGGAACCGTGATCCATCTCGATACCAACATCCTGATCGATATCGTCACCGCGCATTCGCCGCAGGTGTCGCTGGTCCGGGAGTGGTTGACGGATGGGCAGGTGCTCACCGCTTCCGCCGTGGCATGGTCCGAGTTTCTCAACGGCCCGCATTCCCACACCCAGAAGGACGCCGTGCGAAAGGTTCTCGGAGGTGGAATCCGCCCTTTCGATGAGGACCAGGCGGAGATTGCCTCGCGCCTGTTCCACATCACCGGTCGCCGCCGTGGTTCGCACGCGGACTGCATGATCGCCGCCGCGGCCATCGTGAAACGGGAGGCCGTCGCCACGCGCAACATCAAGGATTTCCAACGCTTCGTTCCCCACGGCCTCATCCTGGAGGCCATTCCCACCGTCGATTGATTTCTCCCATGATCACCTACACGAAACAGCCCCATCCGCGCGAATACCGGCTCATCTTCAAGAATGTGGACCGCGAGGGCTGGGACCCGTCCATCGAATGTTATCTTCGCGATGGCGGCTATGAGGACTTGAAAAAGGCCCTCACCATGCAGCCGAAGGA
>DAISZP010000574.1:0-2929 GCA_036824745.1 Luteolibacter sp. | reverse complement strand
CGTGCGCATGGCGCGCTCGAAGGTGGCGGGGACGCAGTATCCTTTCGGGCCCTGGTCCACCATCGGGATTTCTGATAGATAGACATCGCCGTTGGTTTCCTTGACGACGCAGGAGCGGAGGCGGTCGCGGAGGTCGACGCCCTTGACGCGGGCGGTGCGGCCGCCGGCCTCGGCGAAGTCGATGGGGACGATGAGCAGGGAGACGTATTCGCCTTCCTCGTGGGAGAGCAGGAGCGAGTGGCCGTTCCAATCCCAACGCTGGATGGTCCGGCGGGATTTGCCTTCGCCGAAACGCTGGGCATCACCTGGGCCGAGAGAGTCCGTTAGAGCGGCGGCGACGGTGGTTTCGTCGCGTTTCATGGCCTCGGCCAGGGTTTTGGCGGTGGCGTCGGTGCCGCCCTTGAAGTGGTCCTCCCCCACCCCGGCCTTGCTGCCGAAGTCGCCTTTGTTGGAGTAAACGACGGAGAGGCTGGTGACGTTGCCATCGGCCCCGGCGTAGAGCGCGACGGAATACGGCATGGCGCCGAAGAGCCGGTAACCCTCGACGCGGGAGGCGTAGAGCCGCCAGCTTTTGCTGAACTTGGATTCGGACTCGGTGCGCAGTTCGAGCGCCTTGGCGATCTCACCGGCCGGGCGGCACTCGAAGGGCGTGCCGGTGAAAACCGGATGTCCCGCGCTGCGGTTCAGCTTTTTGAGTTCTTCGTCGAGTTTCTTCGCGGAGGCATCAAACGAAGCGCGATCCGCGGGGGAGAGCAGGTCGGGAGTTACTTCGAAGAGTTTCCCGTCCAACTTGCGGCGGAGGAGGTAATCGCTGCCTTTTTTGCCTTCGAAGCGGGCTTCGAGGGTGTTGCCCTGTCCGTCACCGAGCGGACGCCATTCGGAGACGCGGGCTTCCGCGGATGTGAGAGAGAACCAAAGTGAAGCAACGCCGAACCAACCAAGTTTCATCGCGCGCATTGAAGCGCGGAGAAACGGTGGTGGCAACCCCCTGTCTCGGGCGATTTCAGGAAATCAGGCGAGCTTGAGGCGCTCGTCGGAGGAGAGTTTCTCGGTGAGCTCCGGCCAGCCTTCGGGGACTTGCAGGTTGAAACAGTGGAGATAGAGCGTGACGAGCTTGGGATCGAAACCGCCGACCAAGCGGTCCACGGTGGCGGAGAGGCGTTCGGCGTCGAGCTTCTTCGGCAGATCACCAACCACGGAGCCCTTGCCATCGTGGGGGATGCCCATGCCATCGCAGAAGGTGGCGAGCATCATCTGCTGGCCAGCCATGAGGTAGGCCTGGAGCAGGTGTTCGCCGATGGTGTCGCAGGCGTTGATTTTAAGCGTTTTGTGGATCCAAGCGTATTGGTCCACGAGCGACTTCTGGGTGACGAAGACCGGGCGCAGCTTGCGATTGGAGGCGAGCGTGGCGACGGCGGATTTGTAAACGTTCCGGTCATTGGCGCGGAACCAGTCCAGCATTCCGGTAACAACAGCGGGATCGACGGCGGCGTAAAGTTCGTGGGCTTTCACAGTGGGTGGGAAAATGATGAGGGCGGAAGTCAATGCGTTCCGCGGCGGCGTGGCAAGGGCGGAAGTGAGGGGAAAATCATCCCTCGCACGGGCGGCGGAAATCGTTGCTGGCAATGCCGCGGGATCGTGGAGACCATCTGGAAGCGTCCGGCCCAAGGTTACAGGACCATTCACAAGCGGTCGAATTCCAACAGGATGATTTTTGCATGAGCGCCTCCAGAACACGACTCGCTCTCGGTATCGTGACGGCTGTCATCTCCACATTGATCAGCCCGGCATTGATGATCCTTCTTGGAGGGACCGGGATTTGTGGTGGCCCTCCGCTTGTAATCGGTCTTGTCGGCACGGCATTGCTGTTGGCTGCGGGGCCTCTCCTCACTCGGAGGTTGTTTGTTTCCGAGGCAATGGTGGGTTGGAAGCATCTCCTTTTCATGGGCGCTGTATCTCTGCATGGCGATCAGTCTGATTGGCATGGATTGGAACCGCGCCGTGATTTGCGCTGCTTGCATCGCGACTTCCGTGAGCGCTGCTTGGATTGGAGCACGGATCGCCTGATAGAGGCGCAGAATGTTCTGGGGCCAGTGATGTTTCGCATCCCTATGGCACGCCCTCCGGGATGCGAATTCAAAATGGAATTGCTTACTCCGGGTAGTCGTCGCTGGCGCTCCTCGACCCGGGGCTAATTTCCGTGATTCCTTGGGATGTCGAATGATGTTCCGCCGGATGTTCACCTCACTGGATGCCGAGCACCTTGGGGGCGCTGGTGTTTCCGAAGCGGTCGATGGCGGTGACGGCGATGGCGTCGGCCTTTGGAATCGAAACCTGGCCGGCCTTGACGCTGGTGATTCTAACGGTTTTCCAGCCGCCGCCATCGCGGGCCTGCACGGCGACCTTGGCGGTGTTGGAATCCGGCACCCAACGGACGACGGTATTTCCTCCCTGCACGGAGGCGCTGACGCCGGGCGCGGACGGGGCCTTGTTGCTGATCCACGTCATCGGCGGCACGGCGGTGGGCTGGGTGTAGGTGGCGGCAAGCTTGGAGGCGATGCCGCCGCGGTTGGTGACGAGGCTCTTGGCGCTCCAGTGGATGTGGCCGTTCCAGTTTTTTCCGATCTGCCTTGTTAGAGAAATCTGGTTGGTGATCTCGGAGGCGGGGCGACGGTCTTCGGAGCCGCCGATGCGATCGGTGGCGATGCCCGGCCAGACCGGGCGGCTTCCCTGGCCGCGCCACCAGGTGAGCAGGAGCGGGAAACTTTGTTTCTGCGGCTGGATGCGCCAGTAGAGCTGCGGCGCGAGGTAATCGACCCAGCCGTTCTTGAGCCACTTGCGGGAATCCCCGGCGAGTTGTTCGTAGCTGTCGAGCCCGGCCTCGATGCCGGAGGGCACGCCGGGCCGCCAGATGCCGAAGGGGCTGATG
>DAISZP010000036.1:0-19131 GCA_036824745.1 Luteolibacter sp. | reverse complement strand
CCCACCGCGCCACGGCCCCGTCCCACCGCGCCATGGCCCCGTGCCACCGCGCTTCGGAACCGTTGCCCGTTCCGTGGAACGGTTGACCGTTCCCGCTATTTCCGCCCTTGCGGCAAGGGGGAACCCAATCAGGAAAGCAGGATGCCAGGAAAGCCCTCGCTCCGCTCTTCCTCCCACCTTCCTCACCTCCCACCTTCCTGATCAACCACTCCTCCCCAGCCGCCCCCGGGAAGTTCGTAGTTCCCCATTCATGGGGAAACCCTCCGCAGCCCGCCGTCCGACTCCTCCCACCCAAGGGAAAATCGAATCTTCCCCGGGATGGAACAGTTTTGGGAGGGGAAGATCGGTTCTTCCCCTACTCCGCCGCCGCCTCCTCCATTGACAGCCAAGCACTCCCTTCCCCATCCTCACCCTGAAAGACCGAAGTCCATGCCTGAAGAATACTGGAAACTTGTGGAGCCCATCTGGGATCAAATCCGCATCTACGATGGACCTGAGAAGTTCCTCCTGGATTTTGGAACAGCACCGGAGCGTTCCAGGATTCTGTTTGCCGCCCACTGGGCACAATCCGAGGCGATGAACGGCGGGTTGGGGCAGTTTTTCGACAGCCCCAACCGGCCATAAGCTTTTCAATGTCAATTCAACATCCTTTCAACCGCGCCGGTTGGCGCACATCTAACGTTGGGTCCAGAAAAATGAAATCGCTCATCCTTCTGCTAGTAATCGCCTCGACTGCTTTCGCGATTGACGCGAACGAGCTGGTCGAATTGGCCAAAAAGCCGAGCAACTATGAGATCAAATCCGGATCTCAGTGGACCTACAAACTGAAGGAAGACCGAAAGACCGAGCGGTGGGAACAGTGGGGTGGTCCGAATGACCTCGGACATAACTCGTCCATGAGCGTGACCCGGCGGATCGTCGAGGGTGGCGCACTTGTCGAGACGAGAGCGGGCATCGATATCAACAACCCAAAATTAGGAGACGTCATCGAAATCACGCGCAGGGACGACAAGAAGGTAGGATGGCTTCGATGGCGGCTCTATGGCAACAAGGAGCGGCAATGGGTCCTTGAATCGAGTTGGGAGGGAAGTGAGATTCGCTCGGGTTTCATTAGCTGGAAGGTTGTCGCGGAGTTCGACGGCGAGGGGTGTCAGAAACATTGGCACAAGGGCAAGGTCGTCAAATGGGTCCACGAGACAATCGATGACCAAGGTGGGTCCGTTCAGGCATACAGCGAGCCGCTCGGTGACGATCAAATTACGGGAATCATTTACTATCTCGAATCCAAGATCTCTCCTCCTTACCGGTAGCGACCCAACAAGCCGGTCGAGGCGACGGCGAAAAGCCGGCAAATTGAACCGGAGTCTTTCAGGGTGCGGATCTAGCGGAAATCCCAACCCGGGGTGGTCGTCGCGGTGCTCCTCGACCCCGGGCTAACATCTGTCATCCCTTCAGGATGAAGATTTCCGCTAGGGCGAGGGTTTCCTCAACGCCGCGATTCAAGCCTTCCCCGCATCGCGCTCGGCTTTGACGACGAGCTGGATGAAGTGGAGTTTGCGCAGGACGGGGCGGGACATGATGAAGGGGTAGAAGTCCGGTTGGCCCATGCTGCGGGCGAGTTCGTTGAGGGCGGTGACGAGTTCGGCCCAGGAGTTGAAGAGGGAGAGGACGCGGGCGGCGTCGGGGTCGGCGGGATCGTAGAGGTCGGCGGGGGTGAAGGGTTCGATTTCGGCCTCGATGTCATCGCCGCTGAGGCCGAAGCCGAGGGCGGTGTTGAGGCTGTCCACGAGATGGAGGTAGTGGGCGAAGGATTCCGCCCAGTCTTCCCATGGATGGGCGGCGGCGTAGGCGCTGATGTGGTGGTCCCGCCAATCGGGCGGCGGGCCTTGTTGGTAGCTGCGCTGGAGGGCGGCGGCGTAGTCGGCGCGTTCGTCGCCGAAGAGGGCGCGGAATTTTTCCTGCCATGGGGTGCCGGCGATGAGGCGATCCCAATAGTAATGGCCGATCTCATGGCGGAAGTGCCCTAACAAGGTGCGGTAGGGCTCGTTCATCTGCTGGCGGATGGTTTCTCGCGTGGCGTCGTCCGCTTCCTCGATGTTGAGGGTGATGAGGCCCTGACCGTGGCAGGTCATGACCTTGGGTCCGCAGGCGGGGGTGCGGAGGAAGTCGAACATGAAGCCGCGCTCCGGATCCTCCTCCACCTTGGAGGAGACGGGCAGGCCGACGGCGAGGAGTTGGGCGACGAGGCGGCGTTTGGCGTTCTCGATGGCACGCCAGTAGCGGGCGTTGTCCGGATCGGTGAGATCGGGGATGGTGCGGTTCAGTCGGCAGGCGACGCAGTGGACGGAGGAGTGGGCGGCGGGCAGCAGCCAGTTGCAACCGGCGGGTGAGTCGAAGTTGGCGCAGCGGCGGAAGAGGGAGGCATCGTCCGGCGCGCCCGCGAGCCGCCAGGTTCCGGGTTCGGGGCCTTCCAGAAGCGCGTGGATCCGGCCGAGGTCGGGTTCGTATCCGAGCGGAGCGCCGCAGGCGAGGCACAGGCTGTTGCGGAAGAACACCGGGCGTCCGCAGTGGCAGCGGAAGGTGTTGCCACGGCGCGGCTGCTCGGGCGAGCGCCACGTTTCAGCGAGCAGGACGGTGATGTTTTCAACAAGGGTGCCCATGGTGCGGGGTGGTTCGGGTCTCGGCTCCTCCAATGCACACGCGTTTGCCGACGGGGGCAAGGGATGGATGAGGTTGAAATTCATGGTCCGCCCCTGGAGGTGTGATCACTTTGGAAATCCCCTCGCCAAGGCCATGGGTTTCCCCTAGTCCGATAGTCCTGCGAATCTGAATCGTGTTTCGCAGGAAACACCAAAGCCCATGAAAACCGCCTCCATCCTCTCCGCGATCGCCGCCGCCGTTTTGTTTTCCTCCTGCAGCGCGCCGGACGGCATCTCCGTCCAGCAACAACGGGTTGTGAAAACGAGTTCCGCCTCGCCTCTCCATTTTGAGATGAGCCTCAAGGAGCCGTGGCGGGCACCCGTTTCTTATGGCTCCCGCGAGCTTGCCCCCGGCAAGTCCTTCAAGGTCGAAGCCCTGCGGGATTTTGTTTATCCCGCCGCCTATGAGCCCGCCACCATCGAAGTCAATCAGGCGGTTTCCCCCGCCACTCCCAAGGAATTCCAAACCGTGAAAACCGGCCTTGTCGCCGATCTCCGCTCCAAGCGACTCGGCGAATGGATCCTGATCGAGGGAAACATCTCGCTCACCGAGTTCCAAGGCTTCACCCGCACCGGCGGATCGCTCGGCCAGCCCGTTCTCGATGGAAAAGGCCGCGTCATCACCGAGAACCGGATCGAGATGCCGAAGTTCGCCGAATACCGCACCCCGGTTTACCTCGCCATCAAACCGGGTGAATCCGGCAGCTTCGAAGTGAGCGCACCGCGCAAGGGAACCACCGCGACGTTTTCCATCAGCACGGGGAAATGATCCGCGAACGAACTGTTAGGCAGCCGGTTCGCCGGAAGACTTGACCGGTCGTCTAACCGACAGCGTGCTTGGCGACGAGATGACGATTTTAATGGCGCTTCAGTTCATGGCCTGCCTGGCGCTGGCGGTTTTCGCTTTCCGGTGGCGTCTAACGCATGCTGCCGGGGAGAGCGCCTACCGGCATCTTCTGCCGCTCGTCATCTCCGCCGGGGCGCTTGGTTTCATCCTCGTGTATCCACTCGCGATGGAGATCTTCGTGGCTTGGTACAGCGGCGCGATGTATGAGATGGAGGCGATCACGTTTCGCTTCAACGGCCCTTACTGGTGGGCTTATCGCGCTGGTTTCATCCTGCCGCTGCTGCCGGTGTTCGGCCTGTTTCCGTGGATCGGGAAAAGGCCGGTCCTGATGCTGGTCATCGCCGTGCTCGCCATACTTCCGGTTTCATTCATCTACCTCACCAGCCCGCGCGGCGGGTGAGCGTTTGAGTTCCTCAGCGCCGCGCGGACAGCTCGACGAAATGTTTCGGCGCGTGGCCGAAGTGGGACTTGAAGAGGCGTGAGAAGTGATAGGGATCGGCGTATCCGACTTCCATGGCGGCGGCTTTGACGGAGAGTTTGCCGGCGACTAACAGCTCCGCGGCGAGGCTGAGTTTTTTCCGCGTGAGGTATTGGAAGGGGCCGGGCTGGCCGAATTGTTTGAAGACCTTGCACAGGTGCGGCGCGCTCACATGGAGCTCGGCGGCGATCTCTCCCAGATCGCGCAGGCGGGTGAAGTTCTCATCGATGAAATCGCGCCAGCGGTGGAAGTTCTCCTCCAGCGCGGAAAGGTTCGGCGCGGCGGGGATGAAACCCTCGGCGGACTTGAGCGCGAGGATTTCGACGTATCCGGCGCAGATGCGCGGCGTGTTCGGGTGATTCTGCGATCCTTGGGCGATGAGCAGTTCGAAGAGGTTGCGGAAACTTTCCACCTCCAGCACCTGGATGGCTCCACCGGGCGCGATGCCGCCGCCAGCCAGCAGTTTCGCGGCGTTCCTGCCGAAGAAGTCCACGAAGTATTTCACCATTGGCTGGGCCGGATCGGCGGTGATCCTATGTGGGATGCCGGGGCCGTAACAGAACAAGGTGCCCGCGCGAAGCGGGTAAGAATGTCCATCGATGAGCAGCTCACCTTTTCCCGAAGCCACGAATTCGAGGCCGAAGCAGGGGAAGCCATCGCGTTCCATCTGGTAGTCCGGATTGCAGAACTCCCTGCCCGCGGCAAGGATTCCAAAGGATTTCGCCGGGCGAATGACGCTCTCGAAAAAACAATAACGCGGCGAGCTGACCTGCCGCGACAGGGCGGGAACGGTGGCGGCGGCGGTCATGAGGCCGGGTTTCTCAAATAAGAATATCTATTACAAGGAAAAGCCTGTCCATTTCCCCCAAGTTGGGAATTGGCTACATCCAAGCACGCATCCATGAACTATCGCAAACTCGGCGACACCGGCCTCGACATCTCTTTCCTCGCCTACGGCGGTTCTTCGCTTGGCTCGGTCTTCAAGGAGATCGACGAAGCCGAAGGCATCCGCTCGGTGCACACCGCCATCGATCACGGCATCAATCTCATCGACACCGCGCCATTCTACGGGCTCACCAAGGCGGAGACGGTTTTGGGAAAAGCGCTGCGGGAAATGCCGCGGGACAAATATCTGTTAGCCACGAAGGTCGCGCGTTACGGTTACAAGGAGCAGGACTTCGATTTCTCCGCGGATCGCGTGACCCGCAGTGTGGACGAGAGCCTGGAGCGCCTCGGTGTGGAGCACATCGATTTCATCCAGGTGCATGACATGGAGTTTGGAAGCATCGACCGCATCGTGGAGGAAACGATTCCCGCGCTGCGCAAGGTGCAGGAGAGCGGCAAGGTGCGCTATGTCGGGATTTCCTGTCTGCCGCTGCGCTTGTTCCGCGAGGTGATGGACCGCATCGATGTCGATCAGATCCAGTCGTATTGCCACTATTGCTTGAACGACACCTCGCTCGCCGACCTGCTGCCGTATCTTCAGGAGAAGGGCGTGGCCGTGTTCAATTCCGCGCCGCTCGCGATGCGCCTGCTCAGCGACATGGGCCCGCCCGACTGGCATCCGGCACCCGCGGAGCTGCGCGAGAAGTGCGCCGAGGCGGCCGCGTATTGCCGCGCGCACGGCACGGACATCGGCAAGCTGGCCCTGCAGTTCTCCGTTTCCAACCCGAACATCCCCACGCACATCGTCGGCACCGCGAGTCCGAAGCGTGTGGTTGAGAACATCGCGCAGGCGATGGAGCCCTATGATCCCGCGGTGCTTGATGGGGTGCTGGGAATCCTCAAGCCGGTCCACAACGTGACCTGGGCATCCGGCCGTGCCGAGAACAACTAACAGACCAACCGTTTCATGAAAACCATCCGACTCGAAGAACCCGGCAGGCTCGCATTGTTAGAGACCGAAGCCCCATCCGCTCCGCAGCCAGGCGAGGCGCTCGTGCGCGTTCACCGTATCGGCGTGTGCGGCACGGACATCCATGCCTTCGGCGGCAAGCAGCCGTTTTTCAGCTACCCGCGCATCCTCGGCCATGAGCTCGGCGTGGAGGTGCTTGCCGTGGGCGATGGCGTCACGAACGTGAAACCCGGCGACCGTTGTTCGATGGAACCTTACGTCAATTGCCAGACCTGCATCGCCTGCCGTCGCGGACGCGGCAACTGCTGCGTGAACATGCAGGTCATCGGCGTGCACAGCGATGGCGGCATGCGCGAACAGTTCATCCTTCCCGCTCGCAAGCTACATCCATCCGCGAAACTCAGCTACGAGCAACTCGCGCTGGTGGAACCGCTGAGCATCGGCTGCCACGCGGTGGAACGCGCGGGTATCGAGCAAGGTGAGTTCGTGCTCGTCATCGGCGCGGGACCGATCGGACTGGCGACGATGCAGTTCGCCGTGGAGAAAGGCGCGCAAGTCATCGTGCTCGACATCAACGACGCGCGTCTTCGTTTCTGCCAAGAACACCTCGGCGTGCAACACACCATCCACGGCGGTCGCGAGAACGTGGAGGACGCGTTGAAGACCATCACCAACGGCGACATGCCCACCGCGGTGCTCGATGCCACTGGCAGCCCGAAGTCGATGATGGCCTCGTTCGACTATCCCTCGCATGCCGGGCGGCTCGTGTTCGTCGGATTGTTCCAAGGTGATGTTTCGTTCAACGATCCGGGTTTCCACAAACGCGAGCTCACCCTGATGGGCAGCCGCAACTCGCATCCGGCGGACTTCACCCGCATCATCGGCCTCATCGAATCCGGCCGCATCGACACCACGCCGTGGATCACCCACCGCGCGCCATTCGAATCGGTCGTCGATGTGTTTCCCGAGTGGATCAAGCCGGAAACCGGCGTAATCAAGGCGATGATCGAGATGTGAGCGCCGACTCCCCCGTTCGGGGTGATCGGAAAAACGACGGGATTTTCCGCGTATGCGTGTCCCGTTCGTGATGATCGCGTTTTTCCGGATGTTCGTTTGTTGGCTCGGCTTCCACGCTTTTGTGTTGGGGCGGGCGCCTGATGTCGCGGGATGGATCCGGCAGGTCGACTTGTTTCGTGAAGAAGGCAAGGCGGCGAAGCCCGGGGATCTCGCAAAGCTGCGCGAGAGCCAGTGGCAGAGGATTTCCGAGGCGCATCCGATTCTCGCCGACTGGGTCTTGCAGGATATCGGCAACGACGCGCGGCGTTTGCTTGAGGATAACAACCATGATCCGGCCCTTCGATTGTTAGAAAGAATCGGCGCGCCCCGCATCGACGGGGAACCGGCGGAAGCGATGTGGGAGCGCTACGTGAAGCTCGCCACCGAGCGCAGGAAAAGCCGCATCGGTGCCACGCTCTCGCAATGGGGCCCGGTGGCTTTCACCGAAGGGCATTCGTTCCGCATGAGCTTCATCGGCTACACCGAGGGCCTTTCTGACGCGCGCAACGAACGCTTCTTCGAACCCGGCGCGCGGCTTTCGATGTTGGAGTTTCCGCAAGGCTCGGTGTTTGGGGAAAAGAAAGTTCTGCTGGATGATCCACGGGGCATGATGCGCGATGTGGATGTGTCCTTCGACCGCGAACGTTTGCTCTTCGCATGGAAAAAGTCCGACCGGCTCGACGACTATCACCTCCACGAATACTCGCTGCGCGATGGAAGCTGCCATCAGCTCACCGAAGGCCTCGGCCGCGCCGACTACGAGCCGATTTACCTGCCGGATGGCGACATCGTGTTTTCCTCCACGCGTCCCGAGCAGAGCGTGCCGTGCTGGTGGACGGAGATCAGCAATCTCTATCGGATGGACCGCCGCGGGAAACACATCCGCCGGCTCGCCGTGGACCAGGTGCACGCGATCTATCCGCAGCTCACGACCGATGGCCGCGTGGTTTACACGCGCTGGGATTACAACGACCGCGGACAGGTCTATCCGCATCCGGTTTTCTCGATGAATCCGGACGGGCAGGACCAACGCGCGTTCTACGGCGGAAACTCGTGGTTTCCCACCTCGCTGCTGCACACGCGCGGCATCCCGGGTTCTCACAAGGCGATGTCGATCGCCGCGGGACACCACACCTGGCAGCAGGGCAAACTGGTGGTGCTGGATACCAACGTGGGCCGCGACGAAGGGCCGGGCATGACGTTCATCGCGCCGCGCCGCGAGGTGCCCTACGAGCGTGTGGACGCCGCGATGCAAGGCTGCGATCAGTTCCGCTATCCCTATCCGTTTTCCGAAAACGAGTTCCTCATCAGCTATCGGCCGGACTGGGGAGTGAAACGCTTCGGCCTCTATTGGATGAATGAGGCGGGCGAGCGCGAGTTGTTGTACTCTGATGAGACACTCGATGTCGCGAGGATGGTGACGACCGGAAGGCGGCCGGAGGTTTCGAAGATTCCGAACACCGTCGATTACCGGAAAAACACGGGCATCTACTACGTGAAGGACGTCTATCAGGGGGTGGGGCTGCAAGGCATCCCGCGCGGTGCGGCGAAGAAGATCCGGGTGGTGCGCCTCGATTACCGCGCGGCGGGCGTGGGGCAATCGCACAACAGCGGCGAAGGAGGCGGCGCGCTCAATAGCTCGCCGGTGGCCATCGGCAATGGAACCTGGGACGTGAAGCAGATCCTCGGCGATGTGGAGGTGGAGCCGGATGGTTCGGCGCGCTTCGAAGTGCCGGCGATGGAGTCGATCTATCTGCAGGTGCTCGATGCCAAGGGCCGGGTGATCCAAACCACGCGCACCTGGGACACCTTGATGCCCGGAGAAACCAAGGGCTGCGCCGGTTGCCACGACAAGACCAACGGCAACCGCCATCCCTATCAGCTTGAAGACACGCTCGCCTGGAAGCGCGATCCGCAGAAGCTCCAGCCGTTCCACGGGCCCACTCGCGGGTTCAGTTTTCCGAAGGAGATCCAGCCGATCCTCGATGCGAAGTGCGTTTCCTGTCACGATGGCTCGAAGCCGGAGGTCATGGACCTGCGCGGCGAGTTGGTGGGCGACGCGCCGTTGAACCTGCGGAAGTGGTCGCGTTCCTATCTGAATCTCGTCAACGCCGTGAGAGCGCCAAGCGGCGGTTATCACGCGGATCCCGGTTCCGGAGCGGCAAGCTGGATCAGCAAGATGTCCCGCCCCACCGAGATCCCGCCGTATTTCGCGGGTGCGGAGAAGAGCCGTTTGTTGAAACTTGTGGAACAAGGGCACCACAACGCCGTTCTAACCGAAGAGGAGCAGGAAAAGATCGCCGCCTGGATGGACCTGCTGGTTCCCTTCTCCGGCGATTACTGGGAGGGCAACGACTGGAGCGAACAGCAAAAAGCCTACTACCATTACTATGAGGGCAAGCGCGAGGTCAGTACGGAGGAACAAAAGCGGGACATCCTCGCCTATCTCGCCAAGGACGAAAACCCCGCGGACAAGACTCCGGGTTTCACCCGCGCCCGTTATCGCGAGGTGCTGCGGGATGTCCCGCTGGAGAACAGGGAGGGCAGGTGGTTTCTAACAAAACAGGCGGAACCCGCCATGATCGACCGCTTGATGCTCCGCGCGGACAAGGACATGCGGGTTGCGATCAAAAACGGCAGGACCGGGAAAATGTTAGGTTCGGCGCAAGCCGGGCCGGGCGGGGAAACACGGCGGGTCCTCCTGAAGCGTCCGGTGCGCTCGGATGTGGTGGTGTTCGAAGCGGAGGAGCCGGTCACGGTCACCGCCGAGGGCGTGCTGGTCAGCGAGGTGCCGGTGATCGATGGCTATCATCCGTTTCTGGATCTTCAAGCGCTGCGTTGAGGCTTGTCATCGGCGGCGTCCGGGCGCTGGATTCAACGCATGGTCTCCCATCCTATTCTTCACGACATCCGCGCGGAGCTTCGTGGCGCCACCACGATCCTCAGATGCCCGGAACCGGGAGATGGCGCGCGGGTGCATGAGGCGGTGGTGGAGAGTTTGGAGGACCTGCGAAAGTGGCCGGCCTCCATTCCGTGGGCGATGAACGAACCTTCGGTGGATGCCTCGGAGATCTTCTGCCGCACGAGCAAGGCGGACTTCGTCAAACGCGCAAGGTTTCCGTATCTTGTCTTCGATGCGGAAAGCTCCGTGCTGATCGGCTGCATGGGAGTCGTGCAGTTGGATTGGCATGTGCCGAAGTTCGAAATCGGTTTCTGGAGCCGGACGTCATCGCATGGAAAAGGTCACATGACCGATGCCTTGAAAACCCTGATCTCATATCTCCGGCAATCCATCGGAGCGCGCCGCATCGAGTGTTTCACCGATGAACAAAACACCAAGGCCCGGGCCTTGTGCGAACGCGCGGGCATGAGCCATGAAGCCACCCTGCGAAACGAACGGATCGACCCCGATGGAACCCTGCGCCACACGGTGATCTACTCGCTGGTGGAGTGATCACGGGCTGGTTCATGGTGCCATGGCAAACACCTGCACCGCCCAGATCCGGCCGGACTTGTCGGTCGAAGTTCCAACTCCTGTTAGGTTCCAGCTTCCGTTGAGGATGTTGTTGCGGTGGATTCTTGAAGCGAGCCACTCCTCGACGAGTCGTTTCGCGGGATCGCCGCCCGGCGGCACGCTGTGGGCGTTTTCACCGAAGAGGATGGCTCCGGTTTCCGCGTGCGCTTGTTGGAAGCGGGATTCGAATCCGGCGTGGGTGAGACGGCCCTCGGCGGCCATGCGGTTCGCGAGTGTCCGGGCCAAGACGTCGAGACTGGCGTTACGGGCAAGCGAGGGTTTTCTAGCAGAAACACGTTCCGAGTTGCCGCGGGAAACGATGCCCTGCTCCACGCCCTTCACCGCGATGCCGGAGGAGGACGGCGAAGGAACAGGGTCCGGTCTGACACAGGAGGCCGGTGCCAGCAGCAACCAGGCACCTAACAGAAACCAGCGGGAGTTCATGGTGGGATGATGGGGCCGGTTTTCCGAAACGCCAACATCGCTCCGCATCGCTGGCACGAGGCGCCCCGTTCTCGATCTTTCTCGACTTTCCGGCCTCCACTCCCTAAGCGCCGATGCGAAAAGCGATGCATCCGGAGGGATATTCACGATTGAACAGGAAACGGCCCCCGAAGCCGAAGAAGGAGCGGGTGAAGATCCGCAAACGGGTGAAAGGGGATGAGGAGGGTTTCGGCAGGCGCAGGTTCCAACGGAGCACGCTGCGTGTGGCCTGGTCGTGGTGCGTTCTGATCTCCTTGGCCGCCGTGTTGTCGATCTGGGGATACCGGACGATCTGGAAGCAATACCTGGGCTCGCTGGAGGAACCGGTGCCGCCGCTGGTGAAACCAAGCGGCCCGGAATTGCCGCCAGCCTTGGAAGGCCCGATCCGCTGGAACGGACCACCGCCCGATGATGTGGCGCGGAGTTTTCTGGAAGCCCGCACCGAGGAGGAGCGTCTGGGCTTGGTCCGGCATCCGAAGGCGGTGCGCGACCTGATGGCACATTTTTACAACAAAGGGCCGGGGCGGGACGAGAAACCGGTTTCGCTCAACCCGATGGACGAGGTCTTCAGCGGTGAGAAAATCGTGAGGCGCTACGCGATGACGATGGAGGACGGATCGACGCGTTTGGTTTCCATCCCGTTCACGGAGGACGGCAAGGCCTTGGTGGATTTCAAGGTGTATTCGCGGTATTGCAGCCATCCGTGGAGCGAGGTTCTGGCGGGAAAAGTCCCGTCCGCGCCCGAGATGCGGGTGTTCCTATCCGGCGGGGCCTACTACAATCATGGGTTCGCGGACGAATCGAGATGGATGTCCTTCGTCGCCTCCAGTCCGGATCTGGACGGGCCGATCTATCTGTATGCGGACCGCACGGGGCCGGATGCTTCAGAGGATCTGAAGCAGTGGTCCGCGGATTCCGGGACTCCTCCCGTGCGCTGCGTGGTCGCCTTGGAGTCGCTGGGAGACGGGCACCTGAAGCGGCAGTTTATTTTAAAAAAACTGATCCGGGTGGGTTGGCTGGATCCTTGAAACTGGTGCTGGGAACCTTCCTGAAACCGGCACAAAACCGCGTAGAAATGAAGAAAAGTCTTGCCGAATCGTGGTTTCGGCAAGCATTCTGCTAGCCCTGTGATGTTTGAGATCTTTTTAATAAAGAGATTCCACAAACCGCAACAACCCCCTCCGACCCAACTCAATGGACACAGAATCCCAAGAGAGCCGTAGTCTCTCGAATTCTTGGTATGCCAAAGCGGCCACCTTTGTGGGAGCCGGAAGCGTGATCGGCGCCTCCGTCCCGAATGCCGAAGCGGCCGTGGTTTCCTGGCCTGCAAGCGGGCTTACCACCACCTTGTCCCAGAATTTCCTGTATTTCGACTTCGACACAGGAAACTCGGCGCTCTCGGGCTCCACGGTCTTCGGCGGGTATGACTTTGTTTTGACCCGCAATGCGGTGGCTCCGAATGTGTTCGGCCAGTTGAGATTCGCTTCCGGCGTCTCCGCCGCGGGCCTGGGGACTTTCACGGCGGGATACGCCTACCCGTCCCGTTTGGCCAATGGCGCCCCCATCGGGCCGGCGGGCAGTTTCTTCGTCAGCGGCAGCGGGAACTTCATGACGCTCGCCGCCAGCCCGGAGGCCACCTACCCGCGGGGCAAGTGGGATGGAGCCGCCATCGGCACTCCCGGTTTTGTCGGCCTGCGCATCGGCACTCCCGGAAACTACCGCTATGGCTGGGTGGAAGTCACCGTGGGAGCGGACATGCACCTGACCTTGGGCCGCTTCGCAATCGAAACCACTCCGAACACCGCGATCAACGCGGGAGCGGTGCCTGAGGTGAACTCTCTGGCCCTGCTCGCCTTCGGTGGTACCGGGCTCGCCCTCCACCGCCGCCGCAGGAAAGAACAAGCCGCGTAAAAACCCCGCGGGGCATCCTGAAGGATCCGCCGGTCTCCGACACATCGATCGGTTAGTTTTCCGGATTTCTCTGGCTCATGGAACCGCACATCCGCGAGGACTCGCGCCTTCTCCTGATCGGTTGGGATGCGGCGGATTGGAAAATCGCCCTGCCCCTCATGGAGCGCGGCGAAATGCCGAACCTCGCCCGCCTCGTGGCACGCGGAGTGATGGGCGATCTCGCCACGATGCGGCCGGTCTTGTCGCCGATCCTCTGGAACACGATCGCCACCGGTCAGCGCCCTGAGAAACACGGCATCCTCGGATTCGCCGAGGTGGACGAGCGGCTTGGCGAGGTGCGCGCCGTCAGCAGCTTGTCGCGGAAATGCAAGGCGCTATGGAACATGGTCACCCAGGCCGGAGGACGCGCCCATGTGTTGAACTGGTACGCCAGCCACCCGGCGGAACCGATCCATGGCATCGCGGTTTCCAACTTCTTCGCACAGGATGTGGACCGCCTCGGCGAGCTGCCTCCGCTGGATCCGCAGGTGGTGCATCCGGTTTCGCTGTTAGATGAATTCGCGCCGCTGCGTCTCGGCATCGAGGAAGTCACGCCGGACATCCTCGCGCTGTTCGTGCCGAGGATGGACGATGTGGATCAGGAAACCGATGCGAGGCTGCATGATCTTGCCAAGCTGATTGCGGAAACGATTTCCATCCATGCTGCGGCGATCCGGCAGTTGCAGGATGATCCGTGGAGCCTCGCCGCGCTCTATTACCCCGGCATCGATCATTTCTGCCACGGATTCATGGATTTCCACCCGCCGCGGATGGCGAAGGTTTCGGAACGCGACTTCGATCTCTATCAGGACGTGGTCAACGGCGCCTACCGCCTGCACGACCTTCTGTTAAGACCGCTGCTCGATCTCGCGGGGCCGGACGCGCACGTCATGCTGCTCTCGGATCATGGTTTCCACAGCGACCACCTGCGGCCCGATGGCATCCCCGCGGAACCGGTCGGTCCCGCGGTCCAGCACCGCGACTACGGCATGCTGGTCATGGCGGGGCCGCACATCACGGCGGACGAGAGGGTCTACGGCGCGTCGTTGCTGGACATCGCGCCCACCGCGCTCGCCTTGATGGGCCTGCCCATCGGCGCGGACATGCCCGGCCGGATTCTGATGGAAACGTTTTCCCACGAACTCGAAATCTCAGTCATTCCGGGATGGGACGATCTATCAGGCAAGGCCGGGATGCACGGGCCGGAGGTCACGCTTCCACCGAGTGCCGATTCGGGCATGATGCGCCGCTTCGCCGAGCTCGGATACCTGCACGCGGATCAAACCGCCGGTGAGAAGGCCCTGGAATCCACCCGCCGGGAAAACCAGTGGGCGCTCGCCTTGTCCCACCTCGATGGCGGCAGGCCGGATCTTGCCATCCCCGTGTTGGAGCCGCTCTGCCGTTCCTATCCGGAACGCGGCGATTTTGGACTCGCGATGGCCGATGGTTTCGCCCGGATCGGGCTTCCCCGGCAGGCGAACGAGCTGGTGCGGGCCGTGTGCGCCGCCAGGCCGGATGCTCCGGCCGCGCACTATCTGTTAGGAATTTCGGCGCTTGATGGCGGCAGTCCCGCGGAGGCGATGGGGCATTTCCAGGAGGCGCTCGCGCGGTATCCGGACCGGCCGGATCTTCACACGCGGATCGCAAAGGCGCTCACGAGGATGGGTTCCTATCAGGATGCGGAGGGATTCTACCGCCGCGCGCTGGCGCTCGATCCTTCCCACGTTTCCGCTTGGACCGGCCTCACCTGGACGGCGATCCGGCAGGGCCGCTGGGAGGATGCCGAAGCAGCCGCGATGCGGGCGGTGGCGCTCGAGTTCTCCGCGCCGTGGCCGCATGCGCTGTTAGGTTGGGCGCGCCTGTCGCAGGGAAAAACGGAGGATGCCGTCACGGCCTTGCGCATGGCCGTCAGGCTCGCGCCGAACTGGCTGCTCCCGCAACGGTTGCTGGCGCGCGCGATGTCGAAGGAAGGCGGGCCGGACTTGTTAGAAGCGCATGAGGCGCTGCGCCGTGCCAAGGATCTCGAAAACGCCACGGCCCGCAAGCGCGGGGCCGTGATGGAATCCGTCTCCCGCATCGACATCGGACCGATCTGCGAGGGATATCTCCGTCATTCCAAGGAAGTCTCCCGCAAGGCCGCGGTGTTCACCCCCATCGAGACCATCGTGGTTTCCGGCCTGCCGAGATCCGGCACCTCGCTGATGATGCAGATGCTCCAAGCCGCCGGGGTTCCGATCCTAACAGACCACGAACGCGCGGCGGACCCTGACAATCCCGAAGGCTACTTCGAGTGGGAGCGGGTCAAATATTTGCCGGAAGATCCCGAGTTGCTCCGCGAGGCGGACGGCATGGCCGTGAAGGTGGTATCCCCTCTCCTGCGCCACCTTCCACCGGGCCATCGCATCCGCGTGATTTTTCTTCACCGTCCGATCGACGAAGTGCTCGCCTCGCAGAAACGCATGCTCTCCAACCAGGGCCGTCCGGAAGAACCGGACGACGCGCGGCTCCGCAGGACGATGCTCGAGCACCAGAAGTCCGTCATGTCCGCGCTGCTGCAGACGCCGAATGCCGAAACCCTCATCGTTTCCTATCCGGAGCTTGTCGCGAATCCGTTAGAATGGGCGGAAAAAATCGCCGACTTCCTCAAACCAATGATCGTGCTGGATCGACATCTCATGGCGGACGCCGTCAAACCGGAGCTTCACCGCAACCGGAGCTGAAAGCCCGCACGATCTAACAAATCACACCTCCATCAGCAGCTTGCGCAGGGTGGCGGTGATCTCCTCACGGTTCAGGAGCCCTGCGGCGACGGCGAGGGTGAGGTTTTCCCACTTGTCCACATCGAGGGTTTCTTCAGGCAGCAGCCCATTCTCGCTGAGGAACACCAGGCAGGTGGCCAAAGCCATGCGTTTGTTGCCATCGACAAAGGGATGGTTGCTGCAGAGGTAGAACATATAGGCCGCGGCGATCTCGATGGGTTCGGAGATCAGCGGCACTCCCATCATGGTCGCCTGAGGGGCCGCGACCGCTGACTCAAGAAGTTCCCGGGAGCGAATGCCCGTTGCTCCGCCGTGGGCGGTGAGCACCTCCTGGTGAATGGCCAGCACCACCTCCACCGTGGGATGTTTGAGTGGCTGGCTCATGACAGACGGCGGAACAGTTCGGAATTTTTGCCGATCAGGCGTTTCGCGGTTTCGGCAGCGCTCGCGGGTGAGATCTGAGCCGGATCAAGTGGCGTGATCGTGATCGTCCCGCTGGAATGGACCTCCACGTTCACTTCATCGCCCGGATTGAGGTGGGCGAGCTGGAGCAGGGCGGAATCGAAGATGATGCCGTGGGAATTGCCGATTTTGGTGATGGTCTTGATCATGGCAGAACAATGTTTTACGGCCGGGTTTTTGTCAAACCGGCATTTGGCATCCCGCCGCGGGTTACAATCCCAGGAACGGGATGAAGCCGGCTTTTTTCGCCAGTCGTTGTTCCGGGCTCGGACCATCCTTGAGCAGCGGGGCGAAGTGCGCTTCCACCACCCGCGGATCCACGGCTTGGGGAGGATGCGGCAGCGGCCCGGCACCCTTGGGGAAATCAAGATCCGCCAGCGTTGCCGCCTTGGATTCGCTCGATGGCTGCCTCGCCTCCATGTTTACGGACGATAGCGGAAAACTCCGGATCGTCCAGCGAGAGCTGGTGCGCGCGGACAAGCGCCATCACATCCGCCCAATCCTTCGCGACATTGCCGCGTTCGGCCTGCCGGATGGCGTGAAGTTTCAAGGCGATCATCGCTTTCACGTCAGGCGTGGCGATGGGCTTGAGATCGGTCTTCGTTTTCTCCAGCACGTGAAACACCCCGTCTTCGACGATCATGAGATCGAGCGGAGGCAGAGGAAGCCCGGGTGAAGCTTCGAATTGCAGGAAGTTCGGACTCTCGCCGAAAATCCGGTAATGGAACATCGCCAGTTCGCGCTTCCAAGTCTCCACCGCGGATCTGGGAACCAGCAGGTCGAGATCAAATGTCGCCCGCGGGTGGCCGAGGGCCGTCACGGCATGCCCACCGATCATCAGGGCGGGCAGTTGCTTTTCCTCGATCAGTCGTCCGACAGTGGTTAGAAAACTCTGCATGGCTGGATTCCGGCGGGAGAACCCCGGCGGATCACAAGTCGTAAACCCGTGCGGCGTTCGTGGCGAGGATGGCGGATTGTTCGTCTTCCGACAATCCGGAAACAAAGCCCCGCGCCATCTCCGCCCATTTCTGATAGGACTCGATGCGCAGCAGGCAGACGGGCCAGTCGGTGCCGAACATGACGCGGTCCGCGCCGAAGAGTTCGAGCGTCTCGTTGAAATAGGCGCGAAGGGTGGCTTCATCGAGCTCATCGTCCACGACCTCGGTGACCATGCCGGAAACCTTCACGCCGAGGATGTTTTCACGCTTGGCGAGCTCAGCCATGCCGGCTTTCCAATCGGGATCGACCGCACCCTTCCGGATGACGGGTTTCGCGATGTGATCAATGATGATGCCGAGGTCCGGCTGGCGGTCCACGAGTTGGATGGCGACGGGGACCTGGCGTTGGAAGAGCAGGAGATCGTAACGCAGATCGAGATCCGGCAGCAGCGCGAGGCCGCGGTGGAAATCATCGCGCTGGAAATACCCGTCCGCCTCGCCCTGGAGGACGTGGCGGACGGCTTTGAATTTTTCATGCGCGGCGAGCCGGGCGAGCGGTTCGGAAACGTTTCCATCGATGAGCGGCACCCAGCCGACGACGCCGAGGATGAGGTCCGTTTGATCCGTTAGAGACAGCAGCCAGTCGCTTTCCTCCAAGGTCTGGCGCGCCTGCACCACCACCGTGCCTTCGACACCGGAAGCCCGGGCCGCGGCCTCAAGGTCGCTTGTTAGGAAATCACGGACGATGGGCGAACCCGGCGGAATCCAGCCGTATTCCTCGTCCGTGTATTTCCAGAGGTGGTGGTGGGAATCGATCACAGGAAGAGCGGCTTCATGTGGCGCTCCAGCAGGTTGCCGGTGACGTTTTTGGAAACGACCTCGCGGTTTTCGACAAGCGCGTTCAGATAGGTGTCGCCCAGTTGCGCGGCCACTTTGAAGCCGACGTGGAGGAGTTGGCGCAGGTCCGGGTTGTAGCCAGGGTTGCCTTGATCGTGGCGCAGGGCGGAGGTGTATTGCTCGCTGGTCCAGCCGTTGACTTCCTCGGCGGTGGGGAGTTTCTCGTCACGGATGTCGATGACGGTGGCATAGGGCTCGCAGAGCGCGGCCTTTTTCTCCAGCGACTTGGCGTAGATCTTCTTGGCGAGTTCGAGCGCTTCACCGCCGGCTTCGGCGAGGCCGATGACCTCCTCCAGCCAGTTGGTGCCGGCGGTCTTGACATGAAGGCCCGCGCCGGTGCGGCGAAGGGCTTCCTTGATGATCGGATAGATCGAGAACTTGTCGGAACCGGAGTGCACGGAGAGTTTCAGCGTGGCGGGCAGGCCGTAGGTTTTAACGGCATGCGCGATGACGGCGAGGTCGTCGTTGAACTCGATCTCGAACTGCTTGAGGTTGCCGACGTAATCCACGCCCTTGTTGAAGCGACCGGTGAACTTCGGCGCGATCGTCTGGATCGGAATACCTTGATCCGCGATGGCCGCCAGGATGATCAGAAGCTCCGGCGGTGTCTGCGGGCTGTCGGTTTCGTCCATCGAAACCTCGGTGACGAAGTTGTCCACGCCACCCTTCGCGGCGACGATGTGCTGATAGATGGCGGCGGCCTTCTGGGTGGCCTTGAGGAACTTGTTCGCGGCTTTTTCCACATCGGCCGTGGTGATTTCAAAAGGCCTTGCGATGCCGGCGATGGAAACGGTGCCGATGAGTTCCGGGTGTTTCGCGATGAACGCGGCCACATCTTCGGGAGCGGCGGCCTCGCCAATATCATCCGCCACATCGAGCGTGAAGAAGTCGCAGGGCGCGACGAAGCGGTCCACGGTGGAAAGGTTGATGTGATCGGCATCTAGCAGATAGTCGCCGGTCCAGCCGAGATCGGCCACGGCCTTGTCCGCGGCGGAGCGGGTTTGCAACGGCTCGGAGCCGATGATGTTGTGCTCGCGGTTCGACTTGTTCCAGACGGGGACGATGTCGATACCGAGTTTTTTGGCTTCAATGAACGCGGTGAGCTGGGCGTGTGCGCCGTGGGCGAAACGGTCGCCGACGCCGAAGGTGAACTTGGGGCAGGTCTTCATGGTGATGAAACGAATGACGGCGCG
>DAISZP010000573.1:0-2936 GCA_036824745.1 Luteolibacter sp. | reverse complement strand
CGGTGCCGTTCACCGAGAAGTTCTGCGAGAGCAGGCTGCCGCTACCGGTCGCACTGACCTGAATGGTCTGGGCGGAGGTGTTGTAGGCGAGCACACCCATGTCGAAGGTCACGGTGTAGTTGGTTCCAGAAACTGTGTCGAACGTTTGCGAGACCTGTCCGTCATTCGCGGAGTTGCCGCTGTTGAAGGCAGCAACCTTCGAGCTGTTGGAGCCGGGCAGTCCGCTTCCGATGAGTATGGAATTGGTGCTGCCTGAGGTGGTCCAGGCAGTGAAGTTCTGCTCGAAGTTGCCGTTGGTGAAGGTTCCACCTCCGCCGGACGGAGCGGTGTAAACCGCGGTCAACGTGTAGTCCGCATCCATGGTGACCGTGGTCGACGTGTTGGTCGTCACGTCAGCGCCATTCTTCTGCCACTTGGAGAAATTGTTTCCTCCAAAAGTAGCCGGAGCGGTGAGCGTCACGGCGGTGTTGTTGTTGTAGGTGCGGGTGAACTGGGTGCTTCCGTTTCCGTTGCTGCTGTTGTCAGCAGGGCTCACGGTGATGGCCGCGCCGGTGGAAGGCGTGGAGGTCACCGTCAGCGTGCGGGTAGTGGCTCCACCTCCCGTGCTGCCGTTGAGGCGGACGTTGTCGAGCAGCAGGTCGAGGCCCGCGCCGGTGGAGGACTGGTCGCTGAAGGTAAGGGTCGTCGTCGTGCTGTTGGCGGTGAAGTTGACCGTCTTGGTGGAGTAAACCACGCCGCTGCCAGCCGGATTGTTCATCGAGAAGGTCTGGTTTGCCAAGGTTCCGGATCCGGTCACCAGGCAGCGCAGGCTCTGTTGCGCCGTGTTGAAGGCGTTCACACCCATGTCGAAGGTGATGGTATATGGAGTGCCCGGGGTGGTGGTGAAGGTCTGCGTGATGGATCCGTCCGTGGCGGAGCTGTTGCTGTTGAACTCGATGACAAACAAGCCCTCGGTGGTCGGCAGACCATCCTTGACCTTGACGGATTGCTGGCTGCCGGACCAGGTCCAACCGGTGAACTCCTGCTCGAAGCTGCCGTTGGTGAAGGGGCCGAGCACCGGGGTGCTGGTGTAAACGGCGGTCATCGTATGGGCGGCGTCGGCCAGCACGGTGATGCTCGGGTTGGTGGCATACCATTGGCCGTCCTTGAGCCATTTCACGAAGTTCTGATAGGGTGCGACCATGGCCACCGAGGTGCCGGTGGTGTAGATCCGGCTGAAGTTGGTGGTTCCATTGCCTTGTTCGGAGAGGTCCGGCGAGGCGGTGACCACCTTGCCGAGATCCGGGGTGGAAGTGACCGTCAGGGTGGAGGGCGCGAGGGTTCCGGCACGGACGCGGACGTTGTCCACGAAGAGGTCGGTTCCGGCTCCGGTTGACGAGCCGTCAGCGAGGATCAGCGTGCTCGTATTGCTATCCGCCGTGAAGGTGAAGGTTTGCGGTGCCCAGACAAAGGTGGAGGTGGTGCCTTGGATGGTGACGCTCTTGGAGAGCAGCATGGCGTTTCCGACCACGTTGATGTTCAGCGTTTGGGTGATGGCCGCGCCGCTGGGTCCGCCATACACACCCGGATCGAGTTGCAGGGTGTAAACCGTGCCTGGAGTAGTGGCGAAGCTCTGCTGGACCATGCCGTCGTTGGCACCGCCGCCGACGTTGAACGAGAGCAGGTTGTTGCCATCCGTGGTGAAGCCGGAAGCGGAACCCGGTTGCTCGATGCGAGTGGCGCCGGAGTGGGCCCAGTAGGCGTATTCCGGAGTGAGTGACTCGAAGCTGCCGTTTAGGATCAGGTTCGGGCCGAGCGCCGGATTGGTGCCGCCCGAGTAGATCGCGAACAGCTTGGTGTGGGCGCTGATGGTGAGGCTGGTGGCCGGGTTGGTGCCGAAATCCACGCCATCCTTGACCCACTTCACGAAGGTGGCTCCATTCGCGGCGGTGGCCGGAGCGGTCACGTTGACCAAGGTGCCGGTGTTGTAGGTGCGGGTGAGCAAGGTATTTCCGTTTCCAGCTCCGTTGCTATCAGCCGGGCTGATGGTCAGCGGCACGGCGGCGGCGACGACCGAATCGATCGTGAGGGTGCGGGAGTTCGCGTTGATGACGCGGACGTTATCCAGCAGCATGTCGATCGAGCCGGTCACGGAGGACAGGTCCGTGAAGGTCAGCGTGGTGGCGGTGCTGTCCGCGGTGAAGCTGTAGTTGCGGGCTTCCCATTTCGCCACGCCGTTGCCGGTGCCGGTGATCGAGGTGGTTTGATTGAGCAGGGATGCGGTTCCCGTCACCACGGCGCGGATGGTCTGGCTGCTGGTGTTGAACGCAAGCCTGCCGAGATCAAACGACAGGTTGTAGGTGACACCGGGAGTGGTGGCGAAGGTCTGCGCCAGCACGCCGCCCGCGGGCGAGTTGGCGCTGTTGAACTCGACGATCTTGGAACCATCGGTGCCGCCGATGACGGAGTTGATCTTCACGCTGTCGGGGGTGCCGCCGGAGGTGACCCAGGGACTGAAGGTGCCGGTTTCGAAGCTGCCGTTGGTGAAGGCCGCGTTCGCATAGACGGCGGTCATCGTGTGGGCCGTGTCCATCGTCACCGTGGTGGATAGATTCGTGGTGAGGTCCACGCTGTCTTTTTGCCACTTGATGAAGGCGGAACCCGAAGCGGTGGCCGGGGCGGTGAGAGTCACCACCGTGTTCGCCGAGTAGGCCCGGCTGAACGAGGTGCTGCCCTTCCCCGCTCCGTTGGAATCGTTCGGGCTGACGGAAATCGTAACGGCGGAAACAGGAGTCGAGGTCACGGAGAGGGTTTGCAGGACCGGGACCGCTCCGTTCAGCGTCACGCGGACGTTGTCGAGCACCACGTCGAGACCGGCGGTCGAAGTCGAGGTGTCGGTGAAGCTCAACGTGGTGGTCGCGCTGTCCGCCACGAAGGAGAAGGTCTGTGGAAGCCAG
>DAISZP010000572.1:0-2938 GCA_036824745.1 Luteolibacter sp. | reverse complement strand
TCCCGTCATGGTCGGGCTTGTCCCGACCATCCACGTCTTCGCTGGTCGAAGGCCGCGTTCAAGACGTGGATGCTCGCCACAAGGGCGAGCATGACGACTGGAACAGCGTGGTGTTCATGGGTTCCGGGCTCATTGCTGCGCAATGCCCCGGAATGACGGAGGGGCGATGACAAGGCCGAAACGACCAACTGTCCACGCCGCTTAGGAATCACCGTCCTTCGAACCGGGGCGGACGCTTCTCCAGAAAGGCGCGCATGCCCTCCTTCTGGTCCCCGGTGTCGAACAGCTGGACGAAGGCCTTGCGCTCCAGCGCGAGCGCCGTCTCCAGGGGCACGTCCTGCCCGAGCTGCACGGCTTCCTTGATCGCCTGGACCGCCAGCGGCGGCATCGCGGCCACCGTCTTCGCCAGGGCCAGGGCGCGATCAAGGGCGCTGCCATCCGGCACGATCTCCGAGAGCAGCCCGGCCTGGAAAGCCTCTGTCGCCGTCAAAGGCTCACCCGTCAGGGCGAGCTTCATGGTGCGGTATTTGCCGATAGTGCGCAGGAGCCGCTGCGTGCCGCCGGCACCGGGCATGATACCGACGCGGATTTCCGGCTGGCCGAAGCGGGCGCCTTCACCAGCGACGATCATGTCGCAGCACAGCGCCGTCTCGCAGCCGCCACCCAAAGCATAGCCCTCGACCGCCGCAATCAGGATCTTCGGGCAGCGACGCAGCACCGTGAACATCCGGTCGGTCGCCAGCGCCTGATGTTGGGCCGGGCTCATCGGCTCCATTTCGGCGATATCCGTGCCGGCGATGAAGTAGCCGCCGGCACCGGTCAGGACGATGACGCGCACGCCCGCATCGGCCTCGAGCGCGAGGACCGCGTCGGTGGTCTCCTCATGTATGGCATTCCTAACATGAAGCTCGACAAGACCGAGGTGGTTCAACGCCGCGTCGATCTGATGACCGCGGAAGGCGTGGAGTTCAAAACCGGCATCGCCATCGGCAAGGACGCCACCTGGACCGCCGAGAAACTCCGCAAGGACTTCGATGCCATCGTTCTCTGCTGCGGCGCCACCCTTGGCCGAGACCTGCCCATCGAGAACCGCGATGCCAAGGGTGTGCATCTCGCGATGGAATTCCTCACGGAAAACACCCGCTATCAGCTCGACCACAAGTTCGACGGCAGCAATCCGGCGCTCAACGCGACCGGCAAGGACGTCGTTGTCATCGGCGGTGGTGACACCGGCACCGACTGCGTGGGCACCAGCCTACGCCACGGTTGCAAGAGCGTGATCCAGTTGGAAATCATGCCCAAGCCGCCGATGGAGCGCGCCGCGGACAATCCGTGGCCCGAATGGCCGAAGGTTTACAAGATGGACTACGGCCAGGAGGAAGCCGCCGCCGTGCAGGGCCAGGACCCGCGTTCCTATCTGGTGCAGACCAAACGATTCATCAAGGACGACGCCGGAAACGTCTCCGGCCTCGAAATCTGCGAGATCGAGTGGGCCAAGGACGATCAAGGCCGCTTCGTTCCCAAGGAAAAGGAAGGAAGCGCCCGCGTCATCCCCGCGCAGCTCGTGCTGCTCGCCATGGGTTTCCTCGGACCCGAGCAGGAAATCGTCAAACAATTCGCCCTCGAAACCGACGCGCGTTCCAACGTGAAGGCGGATCACGGCAAGTTCACCACCAACATCGAAGGTGTCTTCGCCGCCGGTGACATGCGCCGCGGCCAGTCGCTCGTCGTCTGGGCCATCAACGAAGGCCGCGGAGCCGCCCGCGAGGCGGACCGCTTCCTCATGGGCGTCACCAACCTGCCCTAACGAAAATCGTTTCGACCCTAACAGCGGATCACCTCGCGGTGCTCCGCTGTTTTTGTTTTCAGCGGTTTTGCAAGGAAGCGATAATCGTCTCCAGTTCAGCGATGCGATTCGCCTTGGATTTCTGATAGAGCGCGTGAAGCAGCAGACCTACTGAAAACAGCACGGCTCCCAGATACGAAACCGACGACATCACGGTGAAGAGTTTAATCCGTCCGTAATCGCCAGTTCCCAGCAACATCACGATTTGCATGGAAAAATGGCCGACCAGTCCCAGCAACGAAACGCCACTTCCCCCCAACATCAGCCACGCTCCGATGTGACGATCCTTGAGGAGAATCACCGCGGAAGTGATGTTCAG
Organism: Luteolibacter sp.; assembly: GCA_036824745.1. GTDB lineage: Bacteria > Verrucomicrobiota > Verrucomicrobiia > Verrucomicrobiales > Akkermansiaceae > Luteolibacter. Next base: position 773 of record DAISZP010000572.1, on the reverse strand, counting down.
CGCGGCAACCATGCCGGAAATGACGAACCATGGCAGCATGCTGAGCAGTGAAATGGACATGCCAGCCGTCTATCCTAATTCCCGGCGCAATCCAGCCTCATTTCATCGCCGCCAGCAGCCCGGCCGCGGCACAGATGATGGCGAGAATCGCCGCGAACAAGGACTCACCCGCCACCAGGCCGGAGGCCAGCGGGATCTTGAACGACTCCGCTTGTTTCCGGGAACTTCTCGTCCACAACCACGCGATCACCGCACCGAGGGTGAAGCCCAGGCTGTTTGAAAAATCGACCACGAAGCCGAGACCGAGTCCCATCGCGGACGGCAGGTGACGTCCGACCTTCGGAGCGAACCACTCGACCAGAGGCAGAGCTACGCCAATCAAGCCACCGACGAGGACCGCCCACATGGCACTGGTGGGAAGTTCGGACACGCCGTTCGCCAGAAGATCCGCCATCGCCTTCCAAGCGCTGGCGGAGGGCATGGGGAATTGTTTGGTGAGCTGCTCCACGCTCGGCGCGAGCGCGTACCAAGCCGGAACAATCGCAAGAGTCCCGAAGAAGATCCCATAGAACTGCGCGAGGAACTGCTTGCGCGGATTCGCACCTAACAGATAGCCGCTCTTCAGGTCCGTCAGCAGGTCGGCCGCGCTTCCCGCGGCGGACGCGGTGACACCGGCGGACATCAGGTTCACCACCGTGTTGTTGCGGGCGAGCACGGCGTAAACCAGCTGGGTCACCTTGCCCATCGCCCCGATGGGGGTCGTATCCGCCTCA
>DAISZP010000571.1:0-2945 GCA_036824745.1 Luteolibacter sp. | reverse complement strand
GCTGCCACTGCGGCAGCCATCTTGTTGGTCGTTGTCCTCGCGACGCTCACCGCCACCGCGCAGGCCAGTCCCACGATCCCGATCGGTTCGCTCAGCGCCTTCCCCACAGTCGTCCAGACCGCCACCAAGCCCACTCTGACCTGGAGTATCAACTATCCGTCGATCGTTGAAAACTACGTGACCGTCACGCAGCCCGCCACAGTTACTCCGAAGCAGAATCTCATTTGTGAGATCCGGATGCTCGGACTTGGTGTTACCTCGTACTCGAACGGCGCGATCACCTACTATCGCACAAGAGGGCAAATGAGGTTCAACGGATCCACTTCCTGGACGACGATCTATGATGGCAAGCAGACGGACACCGTCGTGCAGCAGCAAGGCATCGTGAAGTCCGCGTTCACTGTCAATTCTGCCAAACCGATGTATTTCTCGGGGCAATATTACAATAACAGCGCGTGGCAGACTCAATACACCTCCCTGAATGGTGACAACGTGAGAACCCTCGTGAACGGTGCCACCTGCCCCGGCAACGTTCCCGACTACAACGCGCCTTCGCTCGAATTGTTCCTTAAACCCTATCTCGACTCCTCCAAAAAAGTGCGCATCGGACCCATGGACGTGATCGTTTTCATGGAACTGACCCACACCGACAAGTCTGACGTCGGATACGACCTTCAGGACCTCGTCATGCTCCTCACCTTTAAAACCCCGTGATCTCCATGAAGACAAACCTGTTCTTTCAAACTTCTGTCATTCTGTTCGCGGGATGCGCCACAGCCTTGGCCCAACAGGATGCGAAACCCGTGATGCGCGATGCCGCCACTCATGAGGAACTCGTCCTCGCCCTTCGCAAGGCCGAGCAGAATGATCCGATGAAGAAACTCCAGCCCGCGCAGGGTGAGGATCCTTCGGTGGTCAACCGATCCAAGGATCTCATTGCGGACTCCGATATCATCTCGTTCCGGGGTGTTGCCACGCTGGTTCCCAAGCGTGCGGTGCTGCAAATTCCCACCAGCTGCTCGGAGCGGATGAAACTTGAGCCGGGTGCCCGAATCATCCCGTGGGCGGAGTTTTACGCTGCGAATCGTGGATGGATCACGACGGTGGAAGTTTCCCGCGTCCAGGCAGAAGGCAACCAACCGCTTGCCGAGGATTCCACCAAAATGATGGCTACTTGCCGGAATCTCGTTGTCGCCACCTACCAGGGTGGACCGATCTCAGTGCTGCCTCCCAAAGAACAACCGAAATCGGAAACCAAACCCGCATCCGCCAAACCATGAAAACCTCCCATCTTCTCGGTTTTGCCGTGTCCCTGCTGGCGACCGGAACCAGCTACTCCCAAACTTATTCCAACTTCATCCGCCAGACGCAGTATCCCAGCGGCGTGCAGTGGGATGCCACCGTCGCCGCAACCGGCAGCCAGCTTTCCGCACTGGCCATCGATCCAGGCGGTGCGAAGTTCGATCTTTGGACGGTGCTTTCCACGCCACTCACAAACTATCTCTTGTCCTCAGTTTACGTGGGAACCTACATCCCGGTGGCATCCGTTACGGTCGCCTCGGCGGATACCACGGGCATCATTCCCAGAACCCGCGCTGACAAGCCGTTCACCGTCACCATCACAGTCAGCGGCCTGCGTAGTGGTGCGACCGATCCCGAGCCTTCGAAAAGCGTGAAATTCCTGCGCCACGTGCAGTCCTACGGAGCCACCGGAACGGGCATCAATCTCGACCGCACGCAGGCCACCTTGTTGACCCAGTCCTCGATCACCACCAACGGATCCCAAACCTTCACTTACGCGCTCACTTCCGTTCCTGGCGCCAACCGGGCGAAGGTGAGGGGAGAGGAACGCTTCTCGATCTACTCGCTTGAGGACTATCAGGCTCCCGAGTCCCAGATCGATTCGAAGTTCATCCAAGTCTGGCCGGTCACCGACGCTGCCATCGCCGGCATCGCCACAAACGATCTGATCAAGACGACGATGCCCCAGCTCACCCTGACCCACAATGACATCTATCCGGGCGGAACGGTCTACACCCAGATTTACAAGGGCAATCCGGTCCTCGGTACCACCGGGACCGTCATCGAGGGATCCTCGTGGGTGAACACCTCCGAACTGCCGGAAAGCAAAACGCTGGTGGTACCCGGGGGCAAATACGACCGTCTGGTGGAAACCGACGGCCGCTACACCATCGAAACCTTGATTTCCACGCCGTTCGGAATCGATCGTCTCGCTTATGTGAGCTTCGACGTGAACCGCATGATCGAGGTCAACGGAACCTTCACCACCATCGAGTGAGTCACGGTTTTTTCAATTCGGCTTCCAATTGCTTCCGGAAATTGTCGTTCCGATAGATCAACGAGAACCTCGCCTCCTTCGATTTCCGGAGGAGGTCCTCCACCTCTGAGAACGCCAGCATCAACATCAAGCCTTTCACCGGTTCCTTGTGGAACGACTGGGTGCGGGTGACAAACTGATCCTCCACCGAACGCTGCTGCTGATTGGCCAGCAAGGACCCGTGTTCCAGCGAAATCTGTTTCTTCAGCTCCTCAAACCTCAACTCCACGGTGTCCGCCGTGGCATCCTCATCGGCGTAATGGACCGTCAACTCGAACAACTTCCCGTCCAGAAACCGTCCCTCGACCGCGGAGGCTTTGGTTTCGGGAAGAAACCCCTTCCTCGGCTCGATTTTCACGACCCGCATTCCGGGTTGATCGCCGGGAAGGGAAATGGTAACGTCCAAGGAATGTCTGGAAGCCCAAACAATCAATTTTTCCGGAGAATCTCCCCAGCGCAGCCCGAAGGGCGGGTTGAGGATGGCCTGTGCCCCGGCGGGGATCAGTGCCAGCAGAATCAAAATCGCGACTCGCGCCCAAAAACTGCCAATGCCTCGCATGGCCGGATTTTCGCGGCTTTCCGCCCGTTCCGCAAGGCGCGATCCATG
>DAISZP010000570.1:0-2946 GCA_036824745.1 Luteolibacter sp. | reverse complement strand
AGCGCGAAGTGCGCCGCATTCGCCCGACGGTGGCCCGCATCAATGAAATTGAGGAAGCCTTCCAGCGGGAGCCTGAAGAGAAATTGCGTGAAATGACCCGCACCTGGCAGGAGTTTTTCGCCAAATACCACAGCCTCGACGCCCCGGCCAAACCCCGCGTCGAGCGCATGAGCCGCGAGGAACTCCAGCCCGTGGCCGAGGCGATCGAAGCCCGCCTGTCCCAATTGCGCGAAGAGTTTCCCTCGCTCCCGACAAAAGTGGATGCGACCGCCGAGTCCATCGAGGCCGCGAAGACGGCGTTTCATGAAGTGGAAATCGAGTTTCCGAAACTCCGGGCCAAGCATCTTGAGCGCATCCTTCCCGAAGCCTACGCAGTCGTGAAAAACGCCGCCCGCCGGATGTGCGGCAGCACGATCATGGTCAACGACCACCCGATCAATTGGGAAATGGTTCATTTCGACGTCCAGCTCATCGGCGGCGTCGCACTTCACCGCGGATTGATCGCGGAAATGCAGACCGGCGAGGGCAAGACCCTCACCGCCACCCTGCCCGTCTATCTGAACGCGCTCACCGGTCTCGGCGTCCACATCGTCACGGTGAACGACTACCTCGCCCGCCGCGACGCGGAGTGGATGGGCGCGCTTTACAAATATCTCGGCCTAACGGTCGGCTGCATCCAGAACCAGATGCCGCCGTGGGAACGCCGCGCCGAATACGCGTGCGACATCACCTACGGCACGAACGCCGAGTTCGGCTTCGACTATCTGCGTGACAACGGCATGGCCTCCACCAAGGACGAACAGGTCCAGCGCGGCCACTACCTCGCCATCATCGATGAGGTGGACTCGATCCTCATCGACGAAGCGCGCACGCCGCTCATCATTTCCGGCCCGTCCAGCCACTCGTCCCACCAGTATGACAAATACAAGCCGCTGGTGGATCAACTCGTCAAACGCCAGACCGCGCTCTGCAACGAGATCGCGGCCGATGTGAAACGCCTCTTCGACGCGGGCGACAAGGACGGCGCGGGACGCTGCCTTTTCAAGCTCAAGCTCGGCCAGCCGCGCAACCGCCAGCTCATGCGGTACATGGAGGAACCGGAAATGCGCAAGCTGTTGGAGAAAGCCGAGCTTTCCTTCCACCAGGACGCTCAGAAGAAGGAGCTCTTCGCCGTGAAGGAGGAACTCTATTTCGTCATCGACGAAAAAGGCCACGACGCGGACCTGATGGAAATGGGCCGCGAATACCTCTCACCCGGCGATCCGGACGCCTTCGTGCTCCCCGACCTCGGAACGCTCTATGCGGACATCGATACCAACCGCGAGCTCACTCCGGAGCAAAAGGCCGAGGCCAAGGACCAGCTTCAGGTGAAGATGGATTCGCAGGCCGAGAAGATGCATAACATTTCGCAACTCCTCAAAGCCTACTGCGTGTTCGAAAAGGACGTGCAGTATGTGGTGAAGGACAACAAGGTCATCATCGTCGATGAAAACACCGGCCGCGAGATGCCCGGCCGCCGCTGGTCGGATGGCCTTCATCAGGCGGTCGAGGCCAAGGAGGGCGTGGAGATCGAGAAGGAAACCCAGACCTTCGCCACCATCACCATCCAGAACTATTTCCGCCTCTATCAGAAGATCGCGGGCATGACCGGCACCGCGGAAACCGAAGCCGCCGAGTTTCACGACATCTACAAACTCGACGTGCTGCCGATCCCGACGAACCGGCCGAACCAACGCGTCGATGAAAACGACCAGGTGTTCAAGACCCGCCGTGAGAAATTCAACGCGGTGATCGCCAAAATCGAGGAAGCGCATGCCAAAGGCCAGCCCTGCCTCGTCGGCACCGCCTCGGTGGAAGCTTCCGAAACGCTCTCCCGCATGCTCAAGCGTGCGAAGATCAACCACTCGGTGCTCAACGCGAAATACCACGAGCAGGAAGCGGAGATCGTTTCCCAAGCCGGTCAGAAAGGTGCGGTCACCGTTTCCACCAACATGGCCGGTCGCGGCACCGACATCAAACTCGGACCCGGCGTGCCGGAACTCGGCGGACTCTTCGTCATCTCCACCGAGCGCCACGAGTCCCGCCGCATCGACCGCCAGCTCCGCGGGCGCTGCGCGCGCCAGGGCGACCCCGGCCGTTCGCAGGCTTACATTTCCTTCGAGGACGATCTGATGCGGAACTTCGCCGCCGCAGACCGAATGACGGCGATGATGGAACGCTTCGGCATGAAGGACGGCGAGGCGCTTGAGCACTCGTGGCTCAACAAATCGGTCGAAACCGCGCAGAAGCGCGTCGAACAGCGCAACTACACCTGGCGCAAGCGCGTGCTGGACTTCGACGATGTGATGAACATGCAGCGCGAGGTTGTTTACGGCTATCGCAACGAAGTGCTCACCACCGAAGTGCCGCGCGATCTGGTCAACGAGATCATCGAGGAAACCCTTCCTAACAAGGTGAAGCAGTTCCTCGCCGATCAAGAGGGTGATGGATTCGATTTCACCGAACTCCAGCAGTGGGTCCACACCACGCTGCCCGTCCAACTCACAGACAGCGACTTTGCCGGGCTTTCCAACGAAGAGCAGGTTTCCGAGATGCTCGTATCCCGCGTGAAGCAGGCCTACGAAGCCCGCACCGGCAATCTGCCGATGGAGGTGCTCGATCAAGAGGAGCGCCGCATGGTACTCGTGGCCATCGACAAGCAATGGCAGGAGCATCTTTACAACATGGACGCGCTCCGCGAGGGCGTGAGTCTCCGCGCCCAAGGCCAGAAGGATCCGCTCGTCGAGTACAAGAACGAAGCCTACAACCTCTTCGTCACCCTGATGGATTCGATCAAGCAGGAGGCTCTCCAAAACCTCTTCCGCTCCGCTGCGAATCTCGAGGCCTTCCTCAAGCAACTCCACAGCGCGCCCCAGGAACTCCACGGCGGTGAGGAAACTCTCAGCC
>DAISZP010000035.1:0-19254 GCA_036824745.1 Luteolibacter sp. | reverse complement strand
AAACGAAAACGGGCGGCCTCGTGAGAAGCCGCCCGTTTGGAGAAATCCCGGTTGCCGGGGAAAGGATCAGTGTTCGTATCCTTGTTCGCCGTGTTCGGCGAGGTCCAGACCGGCTGTTTCCACTTCCGGATCCGGGCGCAGGCCGAGCACCGCCTTGATGGCGAACGCAATGACCGCCGTGGCCACCACGCTCCACACCACCGTCAGGCCCACGGCCTTGAATTGCTCGAGCAAGAGGCCGTCCTTGAGCGGGCCGACCACCGAGTTGGCCTTCTCGTCGGCGAAGATGCCGGTGAGGATGGCTCCCAGGGTGCCGCCCACGCCGTGCACGCCGAAGGTGTCCAGCGCGTCGTCATAACCCAGCAGTTTCTTGAGGTATGCCACCGCGAGGAAGGGAATCACGCCGGCCAGCACGCCGATGATCATCGCGCCGCTCGCCGTGACGAAGCCCGCGCCGGGGGTGATGACCACCAGGCCGGCCACAATGCCCGAGCAGAAGCCCAGCACGCTCGGCTTGCCCTTGAAGACCCACTCGATGAGCGCCCAGGCCAGACCGGCGGTGGCCGCGGCGAGCGTGGTGGTGACAAACGCGTTGGAGGCGATGGCGTCCGCGCCGAGGGCGGAGCCGGCGTTGAAGCCATACCAGCCGACCCACAGCATCCCGGTGCCGATCATGCAGAGCACCATGCTGTGCGGCGGCATCGGCTCCTTGCCGAAGCCGAGGCGCTTGCCGAGGATCAGGCAGAGCACCAGGGCGCTCCAGCCGGAGGTCATGTGGACGACGGTGCCGCCCGCGAAGTCGATGGCCTTGATGGCCGCGTTCGGATTGAGCGGGCCGCACATCAGGCCGGTGGTGGACCAGACCATGTGCGCGAAGGGGAAGTAAACGGCGAACATCCAGATGACCACGAAGACCATGATGGAGATGAATTTCATGCGCTCGGCGATCGCGCCGATGATGAGCGCGGGGGTGATGATGGCGAAGGTGAGCTGGAACATGGCCCACATGCTGTCGGAGATCCAGTAGTAGCCGGCACCGACGTTTCCGGGCTCCACGCCCTTGAAGAACGCGTTGCTCATGTCCCCGATGAAGGGGCTTTTGGCATCCACGCCGAAGGACAGGCTGTAGCCGCAAAGATACCAGAGCGGGGTGACCACGCAGGCGATGCCAAGGCACTGGGCGAGCACGGAAAGCACGTTTTTCCTGCGCACCAGGCCGCCGTAGAAGAGCGCGAGGCCGGGCAGCGTCATGAAGAGCACCAGCGCGGTGCTGACCATCTGCCAGGCGTTGGCACCCGGGCCGGGACCGGCAACGAGCGAGGTGGCCCCGCTGGCTTTTTCGGGCCGCGCCACGTTGTTCATGTAGGCCTCGATGTCCGCCAGACGCTCCTCAACGCTCGGCTGCGCGGCAGGCTTCGCCTCCTCGGTCGCCGCAGCCGCAGGGGCTGCGTCTTGCGCATGAACGGGACATGCCAATGGGACCGCTGCGAAGGCGACGAGCGCGACGCACGCGGCGCGCAAATTTTTAAGATATCGTATGGTCATGGTGGTCAGGTGTGATCGGATGGTTGTGTGAGACATCCCGGGGACTGCGAATCACCGAGGCTGGCGCGCATGACTTCAGCAAGCACCGTGCCAACTTGATCCCGGCCGCCACACCAGCCCGAACGCGTGTGCTCTAGCGGAAAAATTTGGGGAATTGGCGGATTCTCGCTTGCCAACCCCGGAAGGGCTCCCTATCCGAAGGACATGCGGAGTGCACGCCCGCGCCAAATTATGCTGGACAATTCCTTCGGAAATGTAAAACATTCCCGCAACGGAATGCTTCCGGCGGTCATTTGGCCGTAGGGATGCTAAATCCGAATCGCTCTTGTCTGTACCTCAACCGGCACAGCCAAGGACGCAAGCAGCAACCGAAAACCAACACAACAAGATGCAAAACTACTGCAAAACCATTGGCGCCCTGGCCGCTGCCTCCGCCCTTGTGGCCGGCAACGCTTCGGCGGAAGTTGAATACGAAATCCACACTGGCTACACCAGCGAGTACGTGTTCCGCGGCGTTGACATGGGTGACGACCTCGCCGAAGTCGGCTTGGATGTCGCTGGCAAGTACAACGAAATCGGCCTGAGCGCCGGTGTGTGGGCCACCGCTTTCAACCCAAGCACCGATATCTACGGTCCTGGCGTTGCTGGTGACGACGTCAGCAGCGAGATCGACATGTACACCGAAGCTTCCTATGACGCTGGATTCGCCAATCTCGCCGTTGGCTACATCTACTACTGGAACGTCGGCAACCTCGGCATCGACGACCAGGAAATCTACTTCCAAGCTTCCCGCGACTTCGGTTTCGCCACCGCATCGCTCACCTACTTCTGGGACATCATTTCCAACAACGGCGGCAACAACGGTTACACCGAGCTTGCCCTCAGCCGTAGCTGGGAACTGAATTCCTGCCTGAGCGTTGGCGTCTCCAGCGCGATCGGCTACCTCATCGAAGGCAGCGAGTTCACTCACTGGCAAACCAAGGCCACCCTCGACTGGGGCTTCGCCGAGCGCGCCAAGCTGTCCCCGTTCGTTGGCATCTCCGTCGGTCTCGGCGAAGAAGCCGGCACGCTGTGGAACAGCACTGAGAACGAACTCTTCGCCGGCTCGATGCTGAGCGTCAGCTTCTAATCGTTCCGATTGGAAATCAATTACCTGGAGGCGGTTGCGAGAGCAACCGCCTCTTTTTTTGTTTGCATGATCCATAGCTGATTTGCCTTGGATTGCGCCAATCTATCGAAAACCATCCCGCCATGTATCTCGGACTTGATTCCTCCACGCAGTCCCTGTCCGCCATGGTGATCCAACCGGAATCCGGCCGGATCATCACACAGGTTTCCATCAACTTCGGAAACGATCTCCCGCAATATGGTTCTCCGAGCGGTTTCATCCCCGAGGGAGAAAATGGCGAGGTTCATGCCGCCCCCCGGATGTGGCTTGAGGCGATGGATCTGCTTTTCCAGCGGCTTTCCTCCGAAACGGACCTCTCCACCATCCGCCTCGTGGCCGGTTCCGGACAACAGCACGGCTCGGTCTATCTGGATGCAACGTTCCCCGAGCGGATTGCCGCGCTCGATGCGTCTTTTTCCCTGAACGATCTCGTTTCCCCCGCGCTGACGCGGCGGACATCTCCGATCTGGATGGACACATCCACATCCACGGAATGCGCCGAGATCACAAACGCCGCTGGAGGCTCCGGTGAAGTGTGCCGCCGCAGCGGCTCGGTCGCCATCGAGAGATTCACCGGCCCGCAAATCCGCCGTTTTTCCAAAAAAGATCCATCCGCGTATTCCGTCACCGCCCGGATTCATCTGGTGAGTTCCTTCCTCGCTTCGGTTCTGGCTGGGAAAGAAGCGGAAATCGACCATGGCGACGGAGCAGGCATGAACCTGCTCAATCTCGCCACCCTGCAGTGGGACGAAACCCTGGCGGATGCCACCGCAGCCGACCTCTTGAAAAAACTTCCGGGCACCGCTCCGGCCACCCGAATCATCGGCACGATCTCCCCTTATTTCGTCCAAAAATACGGTTTCTCACCGCAATGCCGCTGCGCCCATTTCACGGGAGACAATCCGGCATCGTTGGTGGGCATGGGCGCCACCACTCCCGGCAACGTCGTGATTTCCCTGGGCACCAGCGACACGTATTTCGCGGCCATGCCCGAGGCGAGGACGGATCCGCAGGGATTCGGTCATGTGTTCGGCAATCCGCTGGGAGGCTACATGTCGTTGATTTGCTTCCGCAACGGATCGCTCGCCCGCGAGGCACTCCGTGATCAACTCGGGCTGGATTGGTCCGCCTTCGATCAACCCGCTCTGGAGAAAACCTTGGATCAGGCTGGAAAAAACCTGATGCTGCCGTTCTTCGGCCCGGAGATCACCCCGCGCGGGGATATCCAACAACCCGCGCTCCGGGGAAACGAGGATTTTCTATCAGGCCAAGTGCCGGGCCTGCGGGTGCGGGCTTTGTTAGAGGGACAGTTCCTCAACATGCGGCTCCATTCTCGGTGGCTGAACGTCTCGACCGACCGCTTGCTGCTGACCGGCGGTGCCTCCCGAAACAACGGCATCGCGCAGATTGCCGCGGATGTGTTCCAAGCGCCGGTCGAGAGGCTTGAGATTTCAAACTCCGCGGCGCTCGGCGCGGCTATCATCGCAGCCATCGCCGACGGTGGTTCCGCCATCGAGCTCCAGGAAACGTTCTGCCGCCCGTCCGCGGGGTCGAAACTGATGCCGAACCGCGATCTCGCAGCCACTTATTCCGAAGCCCTGGAAGGCTTCTCCTCGTTGCTGGCCGAAGCACTTTGAAGGCACCGGATTTCCGGATTGCCACTTTCACCGCGGGGTTTCCATAGTGCCTGCGGATGTTGCGTTTGCCTGAATGGTTGGAGAGATATCGGTCGTTGCCGGGACCCGTGCGTTGTTTCGCCGCAGGCCAGTTCCTGATCAGCCTGATCACCTCTGCGCAATTTCTGCTGCTGAACCTGTTCCTCAAGGAAAAAGGTCTCGATGATCCGGCGATCGCCGCGCTTTCCTCGCAACGATTCGTCGCCACCTTCTTCCTCGCGCTCCCGGCGGGTTTGTGGCTGCGCGGAAAGCCGCTGCGGATGCCGATGTTGATCGGTTCGGTGTTGTTTCCTCTGTCCGCGCTCGCATCCCTTGAAGCGGTGCGGCTCGGCATGATGCCCCTCGCATCGTGGTGTTTTCTATCCATGGGATTCTCCGGACTGCTGCTCAACGTGGGCGGCTTGCCGATGGCGCTGCGCCTTGCGCCCAAGGATCATTCGAGCGAAACCTTGAGCCTGCTTTTCGCCACTTGGGCTGCGGCGAGCATTTGCGGGGGACTTCTATCCGCCGGACTGCAGGCAATCGGCCGGATTGACTTCGGAAGCATCCATGTGGAGTTCAACGAATACACCACACTCCTAATCCTGACGCTCGCCGCGTTTGCCGCACCTGTTTTCTATTGGAAGCTTCCGGATCCGGTTCCCGATGGGCCGCAAGCCAACCATTGGCTGCACATCCATCGCGAAGACTGGCCGGTACTGACCCACGCGCTGATTCCCACGCTGTGCATCGCCACCGGGGCCGGGCTCAGCATCCAGTTTCTGAACCTGTTCTTCAGCCACGTCCATCAACTCAGCTCAACGGCTTACTCCGCATACGGATCGGTGAGCAACGTGCTGGTGCTCATTGCCGGATTGATCGTCCCGGAGGTGAAGCGCCGCCTCGGCTGGAAAGGCGCGATCCTCGGCGTACAAACCATCGCCGTGATTCTGCTCGCCGCGATGGGGCTCACCGAACTCTGGAAATCGGCAAGTTGGGCGCTGCCTTTCGCCCTCGTGTGCTTCATCCTGCGCCAACCGCTCATGAGCATGGCCGGCCCCGCCACCAGCGAACTGACGATGAGCTACGTGGGGGAACGGAACCGTGAATTGGTGAGCGCCTGCAACGGCGCCATCTGGAGCGGCGCCTGGTGGCTCGCCGCGCGGACCTTCGAACTGCTCCGGACCTATCACCTCCCCTATTGGAAGGTGTTTCTCACCACCTCCGCGCTCTATCTGGTGGGCACCTACGCTTACCTTTCCCTCATCCGCGCCGTCGAACGCCGGAACTCCGGGGAAACGCCACCTCCACCCATGCAGGAACCGGAGCAGGTGTGAGATTCCCGGTTCCATCGGCGCAACCTTTCCTAACAGCCGTCAATTCCCGTCGTGGAAACGACAAGCCTCCTCGGAGCGGGGGAAGATCACCGAGGAGGCTTGCTTACCAAACAGAGGGCGCACTCAAACCCCTGCGTTGAAATGAACGGTCACTTCTTTTTCTTCTCGTCGAGACCTTCCTTCACCTTGACTTCGATCTCTCCGTAAAGCGCGGAGTCGGACTTGAGGAGTTCCTTCGCGGCATCACGCCCTTGGGCGAGTTGGGTCCCGTTGTATGAGAACCAGGAACCGCGTTTCTGGACGACTTCCATTTCCAGAGCGAGGTCGAGCAGCGAACCGGTCGAGGAAATGCCCTCGTTATACATGATGTCGAACTCGCATTCGGTGAAGGGCGGAGCGACCTTGTTTTTGACGATCTTGATCTTGGTGCGGTTGCCGGTGACGGCACCATCGGTGGCTTTGATCTGGCCGATGCGGCGGATGTCCACACGGACCGAGGCGAAGAATTTCAAAGCACGGCCGCCGGGGGTGGTTTCCGGGTTGCCGAACATGACGCCGATCTTCTCACGGATCTGGTTGGTGAAGATACAGACCGTTTTCGCTTTGGAAATGAGCGCGGTGAGCTTGCGCATCGCGGCGCTCATCAGACGAGCTTGGGCACCCACCGTGGAATCGCCGATTTCTCCATCGAGTTCCTGTTTCGTGACGAGAGCGGCGACGGAATCCAGGACGATGACGTCGATGGCGTTCGAGCGGACGAGCGCTTCACAGATTTGCAGCGCTTCCTCACCGGAGGAGGGTTGGGAAACAAGCAGGTCATCCAAATTCACACCGAGCTTGCGGGCGTATTGGGGATCGAGCGCGTGTTCGACGTCGATGAAAGCGGCCAAACCGCCGCGTTTCTGAGCTTGGGCGATGGCCGTGAGGGTGAGGGTCGTTTTACCCGAGGATTCCGGACCGAACACTTCAATAATCCGGCCGCGCGGGAAACCGCCGACGCCAAGCGCGCGGTCGATGAGCAGGTTTCCGGTGGGGATCACGTCCACATCGACGCGGTGTTCATCCCCCATGCGCATGATCGCGGCTTCTCCGAATTCCTTTTGGATTTGGGAGATGGCAAGATCGAGGTTGCGCTTGCGGGCTTCGAGGAGTTTTTCGTTGGCGGATTCTTCTGCGGTTACTTTTGCGGCCATGGCTCAGTGGGGTTGGTGTTGCGCGAAGGTATGTGTCCGCGAGAACAGCACCGCAAGCAAAAAGATGTTCGACCGAACAAAAAAGTGCCAATTCTTTGATTTTACGAGCAATCGCCGAAACAACGCACCGCATTCCCCGAGGTCAGCTCCGCCAACTCCTCCGCCGGGCAACCCAGTGCGACCGCAAGCCCTTCCGCGATCCGCGGCAGATTCGCGGGATGGTTCCATTCACCCGACAGCGGATGGGCGACGAAATCCGGCGGCGGAAGCATGTCCGGAGCATCGGTTTCCACAAGAATCCGGTCCCTCGGAAGCTGCCGGAACACCTCGATCACCGCGGATTTCCGCTGATCGAGGAAGTATCCGGAAAACGAGAAGAACGCGCCCATCGGGAGCAGCCTGCGGGCGATTTCGATCGATCCGCCGAACGAATGCATGAGGAAACGGGAAGGCGGAACTTCCTGTTGGAACGCATCGAACAATGGCTGCCACGCCTTCAGGCAATGAATGGTCACCGGACGGTCCGTTTGACGCGCCAAACGAAGCTGGCAGAGAAACACCGGCATCTGGATTTCCATCACAGGCACTTTCACCCATCCATCCAATCCACATTCTCCAATGGAGGCATGGGGAAACCGCTCTAACAAACGAGTGTGCCGCGTTTCCCATCCCGGTGTCGCCGTGCGAGCCTGCCATGGATGAATGCCGAAGGCGGGCATCACGAAATCCGGATGCTTCGAAGCCAGCGCCGCGACGGCCGCCCAATCCGCCTCCGAGGTCGCGTTGACCACGCAGCGTTTCACACCCGCTTCACGCATCGCGGCGATCACCGGCTCCGGATCACCGAGACGCGGATCATGCAGGTGATTGTGCGCATCGATCCAGGCCGGCATCGCCCTAACCGTTAGCGAAGGCCCTTGGGAGCCGCCTTGTTGGGAGTGTCGAAAGTGACGTCAGTGATCGACTGCCGCTTGCCCGTCGCCGGGTCATGGGAGGAAACCTGCATCTTGCGCAGCGTCCAAACCTCCTTGGACACCTGCATCACGTCATCCACCTGGAATTCCTTCACGAGGCCGCCGCTCTTGTCATGGCCGCGGATGCGCATGAAGGCACCGAACTTGTGGTGCACCCACACATAGACCACCTCATAACGGCCGGCCACGCCCTTGGGCTTGTCGATGCGGATCTTGTAACAACTCTGCCCCGCCACATCCTCCATGCCCTCGAACTTGGGATCCGGCCAGTAGAGGAATCGCAGCGCGAGGTCCTCATAAGTGAGGTCCGTGCCCGCGATGGGTTCCGTCAGTTTCTTGTCGGGAAAGTCCACCGACTTGCCATCGGCGATCTCGTACAAATTGAATGTCCCATCCCCCATGCGCAGGTGGAAGATTTTCCAGGGCTCCTTGTTTTGTGAAAACTGGAACTGGATGTCCTTGCCCATCAGGAAAAGCATCAGGTCGGTCTTCGCGCCGCCCTTGCGGATGGCTCCGGCGAGGCCCTTGTCGAGCTTGGCGAGCGAGGCGGACATGCGCGCGCCTTCCATGATGGCTTTGGCGTCCGGTTGTTGGGCGAAGGCGGGTTGGACGGCGACGATGGACGCGGCAAACAGAAGTGGTTTGAAATTCATAGGTCGAGGATGCTGGAAACCGCGGATTCGACAAGCCCCGGGCTGGTTTCATTCAAAAATCCGGGCGGAACGAGTCAGGATTTTTTTAAATCCGCCAGCTTTGGGACTTGATGGACCCTCGCCCGCGGAATTGGATGAGCCCAACAATCCGCCGTTTCCCGCCCCCATGAGCCTTCGCAAGCAGCTATCCGACATCCTCCCGGCATTGCTCCCGGCAAACCCGGCCGACTCCATCAAGGGGACCGAGCTGATCCGGCTGACGCGCCTGCAACTGACGGGCAACTACTCGGACGCCTCGCTGCGTTATCATTTCTCGATCATGTCCTGCGATCCGGCCTCGCCGATCGCGAAGGTGGAGAAGGGCCAGGGTTACTACCGCCGCAGCGCTCCCCTGCCCGCTCTATCAGGCGCGCAGGAGCTGCTGGCGCTCACCCAGGGCCGGCTCGATGATCTAACGACCGTCGATCAGGATCTGATGGACAACACCATGCTGCGGATCCGCAAGTTCCGCGCGGTGGTGACCCGTTATTTCGAGATCAACGGCCGCTTCCCCTTCGCCTTCCGCCAGGCATTCGGGAAAGAATCCCCTATCAGCAACCTGTGGAAGTATCCCGAACTCGTGCTCGTCGATTGGGAAACCGGCGGCTCGCCCGATGAGGAGATGGCGCTGGATGAAACGATGCTCGCGTTCAAACAACGCCTCGGCATCTCGCCCTTCCGCCTGCACGCCGCGCGGCTGCGCATCCAGCCCTCGCTGCAGACCTATCGGGAGGATTTCTATCAGACGCTCGCGGTTTCCAACTGGGCCCAGGGCGGCGAGCTCATCTACGCCGCGCCCATCGAGGACGAGGCGCTCGCGGACAGCCTGCGCCGTCTCAGCGCCGCCTTCGGCGTGGGCGTCGTTTCCTTCGGCCTCACACCGGAGTCGCTCGACGAACTGCCGCGCCCGGCGAACATTCTCAACGCCCATCCGCGTGAGACGGAGGCCATCATGGCCAAGCTGGAAATCAACCGGATCTCCACGCCGAAATCCCGCCAGCATCTCGATTGGACGGAGCTCAGCTCGCTGCGCAACGAGTCCGAAGAAGCGGAAAAACTCGTCCAGTGGCTCACCCGCTGCATCGACGAGCGCCGCGCGGAAATGTTCAAGGACGAGTGACCGTTCGCAATCCGGTGGCGGAAGCAAAAAACCCGCCCCCGGGGAACGGAGGCGGGTTGCAATGATGGAGGGTCCGCCGGATCAGTTGATGGTGACCACCAAGCGGGCGAATTTCTTCGCATCCGGAGCCTGAGTCACGGTGAGGGTCACGGTGTCCGTGCCGTTGCCATTGTCGGTGACGGTCACGCCGGGTGACGAAGCGGCGGTGGTGTTGCCCACCGTGAAACTGGACGGCCAGGCCGCCAGCGTCGTGCCGACATCGATCTTCACCGAGACATCGGCGGTCTTGGAGCTCTGGGCGCGGATGAAGGTGAAGACCAGGTTTCCGCCGGAAGTGGCGAGGGTTGGCAGTTTGGACGCGTCGTTGGTGGTGGCCAGACCGCCGAGCACGAACTCGACTCCATTGGAAACGCCGTCGTTGTCATAGTCCTGATTGGCGGTTTGTCCCGGAGCGTTGGTGGCAGCCCAGGTGGCGTATCCGGCGGGTGAGGGACCGCTGGTGACGTTGAGGACTCCGCTGCCGGAGAAACGGCTGTCGTCGATGTGCTGGGCTCCGGAACCGGTGGCTCCCCAGGTGCCGGTGTATTGCTGGGTGGCTCCGAAGAAGAGCGAGGTCACGGTTTCAGCGCCTGTTAGATCCACCTTGCCGCCGTTGACGACCAGGCTGGCGGAGTCGAGGAGCGAGCTGCCGCTGACCGCCAGGGTTCCGGCGTTGACGGTGGTGTTTCCGGTGTAGGTGTTGGCGGCTGATAGAGACAGGGTCCCCGCGCCGGTCTTGGTGAGGCTGCCCGCGCCTTCGATGATCTCGCTGATGGCGACGTTGCCCACGGCGTCCAGCGTCAGAGCCCCGGCGATGGGTATGTTGCTGTTGGCATTGCCGCTCAAGGTGAGCGTGCTGGTGGTGACGGCGGGATTGTAGCGGAAGGTGCCGCCGTTGGTTCCCACACTGAAATCATTGCCCGCCGAATGCGTGCCGCCCGTCACTTCGAAGGTGCCGCCGTTGATGACGCGGGCGTTCGCATAATCTCGCAGACCACCGAGGGACGCGGCGCTGCCGACGGTTTCGTTGTAGGCGATGTTGTTGATCCGGAGGGTGGCACCGGTATTGACCGTGACAACGGCGGAACTCTGATAGGCTCCGGTGTAGAGCTGGCCGGATGTGAGGTCCAGCGTGCCGCCGTTGATGGTGGTGTTTCCGGTGTGGTTGCTGGCCCCCGTGAGTTTCATCACACCCGCGCCCGTCTTGATGAGCGGGTTGTTGCCATAGCTGGTGCCCGTTCCCGGCCCGGTGGCGGTGGGAGCCTTGTTGGTGAGCATCGAAGAAACCTCAAGGTCCACCCCGGAAGGCGTGGTGCCGGCTTCGACATTGAAGGTGACGCCCTGGCTCTGG
This sequence comes from Luteolibacter sp., assembly GCA_036824745.1. Classification (GTDB taxonomy): domain Bacteria; phylum Verrucomicrobiota; class Verrucomicrobiia; order Verrucomicrobiales; family Akkermansiaceae; genus Luteolibacter. The sequence continues at coordinate 8,180 of DAISZP010000035.1, read as the reverse complement.
CGCAGGTCCAAGGCGGTGCCGCTGATGGTGGAGGTGGTGGAGGACGCGAAGGTGTTGACCGCCGATCCGCCGAGGAAGAAGTCCAGGTTGCTGCCGGCGACTCCGGTGATGCTCGCGCCGGTCATGTTGATGACCGCGTTGCCAAGCGTCTGGTTTCCGCCGGCGATCCGGGCGTCCATGTTGTTGTGCAGGTTTCCTTCGTCAGTTAGATTGATGGTGGTGAGCGCCGAGGCACCGCCGTTGTAGCCGGTGGCGTCGCCCGTGTCGAGGCGGAGCGAGCTTCCGTTGTTAGAGACGGTGACGCTTCCACGGATGGTGCCCGCCGCACCGCCGCCGCCCGCGAGGTTCACCACTCCGGCGTCCACCGTCGTGTTTCCGGTGAAGGTGTTCTGCGCGGACAAGGTGAGCGTCCCGGTGTTGAGCTTGACGAGGGCGCCGGTTCCCGAGATGGCACCTGAGAGCGTCTGGTTGGCGCTGGTGTTGATGCGGAGGACCGCTCCATTGTTAGAAACCGCGCCCGCGTAGGATCCGCCGCCCAACTGGCCCGCGCCGCCGATTTCGAGGCCGCCCGAGATGATGTTGGTGGCGCCGGTGTAGGTGTTGACGCCATTGAGGGTGATGATGCCGGCGGCATCGATGCCGAGCGATCCGCCGGTGCCGGAGATGACGCCGTTGATCGTGGCGGTGGTGCCACCGATGCTTCCCGCCGTGGTGGAGATGTTGTTGTTCAACGCGTGTCCTGTGAGGCTGAGTTTGCCGCCGTTGAGGGCGATGTTTCCTCCGCCGATGGTGGCGCCGGATCCCAATGCCAGGGTTCCGCCGTTGATGGTGGTGGTTCCGCCGTAGGTGTTGGCGGTGTTGATGGTGGCAATGCCGGATCCAGACTTGGTCAGGCTGGCGGTGGCGCCGGCGATGCCGCCCGTGCCGCTCACGCTGTAGTTGACGGCGCTGTTGTTGAACGTGACGGACGAGGGTGTGACGGTGGAATTGAGGACGATCGCCGTCGCACCGCTTCCGACGCTGTCATCAAAGGTGACCGCGTCCCCGTCGATGTAATCGGTCTCCACATTGGTGAACCAGTTCTTCGGTGATGCGAGCGTGGCCGTGCTCCATTCCCCGCTAACAGCTCCCGTCCAGGTGGGATTGATGCCGGTGACCTCGTAGTTGACGGAACCGGATCCGCCATCGACGACGATCGCGCCGGACTGTCGGCTGCCGAGCGCGGGTGCGGTGCCAAGAACGAACTGCGAGGCGCTCGCGGAAGTCGTGCCGAAACTGATGAGGTGATAGGTGCCAGCGGCGATGGGAGCCGCCGGAAGATTGAGTGTCACCGAACCCGCGCCTCCATTCAATGCGAGGGCTCCGAGGGATTCGACCGCGGCGAACGAGGTGTAGTTTTCCAAAGCACCGATGTTCACGGTGGCGGTGGAGTCGAAGGAGAGGCTGCCGAGGCTGAGCGTTCCGGTGCTGCCGTTGCCGCCGGTCAGCGTGCCGCCGGCCGCGACGGCCACCGCGCCGTTGACGACTCCCGCGCCCCTGAGAGTGCCCGCGGAGCCGACCGTGACAGAGGATGCGGCATCGAGGGATCCCGAACCATCGACGACCAGGACGCCGCCATTGATCGAGGTGCTTCCGCTGAATGTGTTCGCTCCGGAAAGCGTGAGAACACCGGTGCCGGATTTCACCAGAGCGCCGGAGCCTGCAATGACTCCGGAAAGGGTCTGATTGGCGGTCCCCGAGATGGACAGAGTTCCGTTGTTAGATACCCCGGTGGCAAGGGTGCCGCCGTTGAGCGTACCGCTGCCGGAGGTTTTGAGCGTGGCTCCACTGGAGATGGAAAGCGCGCCGGAGCCGATGTTTCCCGAGATTTCCAGCACGCCGCCGTTGACGGAGGTGCCGCCGGTGTAGGTGTTCGCGGCGGATAGCAGCATGGTGCCCGGACCACTCTTGGCGAGCGAACCCGCACCCGCGTAATCGCCGGAGCCGTCGGCAAGCGGGGCGCTGACCGAGAGGTCCGCGGCGGAATCGCCGGTGAGGTCCGAGACGTCGAAGGTGGTCGATGCGCCGCCTTTGAGGTGGTTCGGGCGGGTGCTGCCGTTCAAATCGATGAAGGTCCCCGTGCCGGTGCCGGAGGAAGTCACGGATCCGATGAACTGATAGCCGCCGTAGCTGCCGGAGGTTTCCGTGGACGACCCGGTGAGGTGCCCGCCGTTCTGCAGGATGATGTTGCCCACGGTGTTGAACTTGCCCGTCCGCACCGCCGCACCATCCTTGATGGTGAGCGTTGGGATCTGCGAAGCGGTCATTCCGCCGCCGCCGAAGGTGTTGGAACTGCCGCCGGTGGCGGTAAGCCAGAGTGTGGTGGCGTTTCCTTCCACCGAGACCTGTCGGCTGGAGGATTTCAGGCCGAAGGACGAGTTGGTGTTGCCGGAGGGAACGCCGCCGCTGCCGGTGACGGTGCCGCCGGTAATGGAAACATTGCCGGTGAAGGTGTGGGCGTTGTTGAGCGTGACGGCGCCCGCTCCGGTCTTGGTGAAACCGGTGGCTCCGGTGAGCGAGCCGGTCTGGAACGTGTAGGCGTTGCCGCTGTTGTTCACCGTGAATCCTGTGGCGTTAACAGTTCCGCTGATGGTCACCGTGCTGGCCGCGGCGGGTTCGTTGAACACGGCGGAGTCACCCGTGTAGAATTTCTGATCGCCTTCGAGCCACGCGGCGTTGGTGCCGGTGGCGTCCCAGGTGCCGGTGGTGGTGTTCCAAGTCCGCGTTTGGCTCGGATCGAGGACGAAGGTGATCTTCTTGTTAGCCGTGTCGTCGGCAAGGGTGCCGCGGTAGGCCACCTTCAGGTTGGCGATGCCCGTCACCGTGCCGTTGCCATAGGTGAACACATCGTAAGTCGTCGCAGTGAGCGGAGGGTTGTCAAAGGTGACCGTGGGCGTGTTGGTGATGGTGACTCCGCTGGCGAACGTCGGTCCGTTGGTCGTCGCACCGCCGGCGAGGGCGATGGATCCACCGGAAAGCGCGAGGCTGCCATTGATCGTGCCGGTGCCGGCGAGAGCCCCCCCTGAAATGGTCACGGCGGAGGCAGCGGCGGTCGAACCACTGAGCGTCAGACGGCCGCCGGACAGAGTGGTTGTTCCGGTGTAGGTGTTCGTGCCGGCGAGGGTGGTGTTTTGATTGTTGGAAAGGGCCACCGCGCCAGGGCCGGTGATCGCGCCGGAAACCAGCAGCGGAGCGCCGGTCGCTCCGTTCGCAGCGTTGTCAAAGGCCACAACCGAACCGGAAACCGTGGTGATGCCACCCAGGGAGACCACCGATCCGTTGGAGGAATAGTTCGCCAGCGTGCGCGAAGCGGCGTCGATTGTCAGCGTGCCCGACAAGGTGAAGGCGTTTGTTCCGCCAACGCGAAAACCGCCGGCGGCCACGGTCATGGCGTTCGGCAGATTGAGACCGGCAGTGCCGGCACGCAAAATGCCGCCGCGGGCGTTGAAGGTTCCCGTTCCCAACGCGTTGTTGTGGCCAGCTTCGAGGATATTGGAAGTGGCGGCAGCACCGGCTCCAAGCGTGACGCCTCCGGTGAATGTGTTGTTCCCGGAAACCGCAAGCACGCCGTTGCCGATCTTGGTCAAAGCGCTCCCGGTGCCGCTCATCACCCCCGTGATGGTGGAGGTCCCCGCCGCAATGTTGGTGGTGAGAGCGAAGCCGCCGAGATTGACGGCTCCATTCACCGTGAATCCGCCGGTCGAACGTCCGTTCACCCAGTTTTGGGTGGCGCCCAGAGCGACATCCGCGTTGACCGTCATCGTTCCGCCGGTGCCGCGGTTGAGCAGAATGCCGGTGGATGTGTAGTTGGTTCCGGCTTGCCCGGAACCTCCGAGCGATGTTCCGTTGAGTGTCAGCGTGTTACCCGAACTGATGACAAGGTTGTTGTCATTGTTGGCGGTCACGTAGTCGAGGGCCATGCCGCCGGTGGTGATGTTTCCGCCCAGCGCGACGGCCTTGGATCCCAACATGGTGACTTCGTTGAAATACCAAGCGTCCGTGGCGGTCAGCGAGGCAGGCGGAGAAAGCTGCAGGGCGCTGGTGGTGGACCAGCTTGAAGTCAGATTGAGGTTGTCCGCGTTGTTGACCTTGTAAAGGGCCGCGGCATGAAGCGGCGCCGTGCAGACGATGGAAATGAGGGAGAGTTTCGACAGCAGGTGAGAACAAAATTTGGGTTTCATGATTGATGGATTGGAGGACGAAGAAACAAACAAACAATTAACAACACGCCATCGATCCCCTCACCCACTGATTTTTCAAGCCACAGGCCGTGGTTGGTTTTCCAAACCAGTCAAAATCACATCGGGAACGCCAAAAATCCGAATGGATTCAATGCGGATTTCAAAGCCCGCAACGCGCCCGGCACATCATCACGGATGAATCCAATCTAACCGCGCGACGCCTTCGCCGCGAGCGCCTTGGCGAGGCGTTGTTTGTAGTCGATGATCTCCTCCTGCTTCTCGAAGCCGACGATCAAGGCGTCCACGCAGCCGAGATCGAGCACGAACTTGAGCGTTTCATCGATCTTCGCCGGATCACTGCGGAAACGGCCCTCGCCGATGAGCTTCATGCCGATCACACCTTTGCCGGCGGCGTGGATCTTGCGAATGATCGGCACCACCGCCTCGGCCGGGCCGTCCATGCAGACGCCCCAGGGATTGATGCGGGTGTGCACGACGTCCACCCATGGATCGGACGCGGCGGCGTCCAACGCTTCCAGTGAATGGCAGGAGCAACCGTGCGCCTTGATGAGGCCTTTTTCCTTGGCCTTCGAGAGCGCGTCCATGTGTTTCCGATAGGTGTTCGTCCAATCCTTCGCCGTCTGGCAATGAAGTTGGACAAGGTCGATGTGGTCGGTGTCCGCCTCCTTGAGGAAACGCTCGATCACCGCCATGCTGTCCTCGCGGGATTCCTCTTTCGGAATGCCGCCCTTCGGATGGCACCAGACTTTGGAAACGAGTACGTAACTCTCACGCGGCTTGTCTTTGAGAGCCCGCGCCACCATCGGCAGGCTGCCATACGAGTCCGCGCAATCGAACAGGCGCACACCCTCGTCGTAGGCGCGGCGCACGGTGTCGATCGCGTGTTTTTCACCCACACGCTCCAGCGCGTTGCTGCGGTCTCCCGCCTTCACGCCGGTGCCCATACCGAGCAGCGGCACATCCAGATTCGAGAGTTTCACGCTGGGAATCCCTTCCGCGGCCTGCCCGGTGGTGGTGCAAAGCGCGCCCACCGCGCCCGCGGCAGCCACCTTGATGAACTCGCGGCGGGTGGATTGTGGGGAAAATTCGGATGGTGTCATGGCTGGAGGAAACCCGGGAAAGCTAGCACCCGAAGGTGGCTTCGCGAGGAAAAACGCGACCACTACAGCCGATCTTTCCTCCGGTATGACTGAAGGGTTTGATAATCCTTCCACGCTTCCTGCTTTTCCTGCGGCCACGCTGAGGTTTCCGGCGTTTTCCCGCGAGATTCACCATCCCCCTCTTCAAACTCCCTCTGCCATCCCTTCGGCCCCTCGGGGATCGGAGGAGCCTTGTAGGAACTCCAATCGGGAACCAGATGCGCGTATGGCGACCGCAAAAAATCCTCGGGGTCGAGTTCCTTCCAACGACACATCAGGCTCATTGCATGGATTTGATCCCAGCCCTCCGAATGATTCGGCTGCAATTTTTCGAGATTCTCAAATGCCATCAGAGCCTCCCGCACGGCCGCAACCGAGTGCAGCGAATCGACAAACTTCGAGTCATCCGTGCTCATCCCTCCTCGTAGTTTGAATGCCTCAAATCCGTGACGCGGAGAGACCTGAACCAGACTCCATGCAACCCGATTGAGAGCTTCGAAATCCAACACCGGATGATCGCTCTTGGTCGCAATGGCCAAGCTGATGTCACCCAGTTCAGGCCTACGATCTCCTGCCATGCGTTTGGTCCAATCAACGAGACTCCCAGGTTTTTTCCATGCCCATGCGGCGATGATTTCCCTGAAGGCATCGTTCCAAACTCCCTCTCTACGAAAGCGGATCCACGCCCAATTCGCCGCCTCCTCGCCATTCCCTCCGGCCCATCGCATCAGCAGAAGCTTGGCTGGAAAGGTGAGTTTGCCGTCTTCTATCAGCGGAATCCGCTCCAATGCCTCACACGCTTGTGAAACCGGGATCTCGTTGAAACGCAGCGCCGCTTTGAGACGACTCTCGTTGTTTCCGCTCTCACGCAGTTCGCGAATCAACGCATCGACATCCACAGTTTCCAGGGGACGAACCTTCGGAGTGATTTGGTGTTCCTCCCGGGGCTTCGCTTCGGAATTCTGACCTAGCCGATTCCAGATCACGGTGGTGGCCGTGCAGGCACAGGCAAATGCGATGCTTTGATGGATGATTCGTTTCATCGGGCTTCCTTCAATATGCGGCGAAGTGATTCGATCAAATCCCCGGGCATATCCGGCTTATCGATCCACAGCGCGGCCCTATCCGGGTTTGCCGCGCACAGTTTACGAAACGCGCTTCTGCAAAGTGAGGCACGGAGTTCCTCATCGGAAATGCGTTCCGCCCAACGAATCGCGGCAATCTCCGGAGGAACATCGCCGACTGTCACACCGCTGTAAGCTTCGTTGGCGGATTTTTCCGCGAGCTGTGGATCGATGTGGATATCACTGCGATGGGCATCGATCCATTGGCACATTTCATCGTCCCCGATGCGGTCCAACAAAACCAACGCGATGGCATCGAGAACCTCCGACTTTTGAAGCCCCGCTTCGAGTCCCGCCTGCAGGGCTTGATCCTCCCTTGTTTTCACGTCGTTTGGCTGCGAATGCACCGTGAACCCTCCAGACAAACTTGGAACCCGTTCGCCCGGAATATGACCAGCCCCCAGGCGGCCGAGGGCGAACGTGAAACGCTCGTCAGGGCCCGCGGAAACCCCCGCTTTTTCAAACACCTCCGGGTTGGTCTCCATCCACTTGGATAGATATTTTCTCGCGGTTTCGAGTTTCCACGGACTGTCAGGCAGTTGTTGGATGAACTGATACGCATCCATGCCGGATTGCACGTCCTGAAACCGGTTGAGCGATCCCCATGGCATTTCCCCAGTCAATGAATCAAAGGCCGACCGCCGGTCCGCATCCGTGGGCAGCGCGTTGAGGAAATCCCGCAGCGCTTGTTTGTCATCGGAGCCGATCATGTCATCCACCACGCTCCGCGCGAGATGCGCATTCAAGGAACCCATGAACGCGGCCCCTTCAAGCACGGGGTTTTGCCAGTGATTGATCAACCAGGCACCGCCCGCCTTGGCGTCCTTCCTCAGCCAGTCGTCGAAGAGATTGTTGAGCAGGTTGGATCCGGAGCCCGCATCCACTTGTTTGCCCACGTTTTGCAGAAGCGTGAAGGTCATCGCGGCGTCGGCATCCGAAGCGAGCCAGCGTTCTAACAATCTCTCGTAGGTCGCCGCACGTTCCTGGAGGTTGAGTTTGTCGTTCGCCAGATGGATGAACTCCGGGATCCGATCATTCGCCACGCGACCCAATGCGACATCGAGGCGCAGGGAAGTCAGCGCGTTCGCGGGTCCGGAGTAAACGCGTTTGATCTCCGAAAGGATCGCCTCCAGTGAATCGTCCGAGGGTTTCGCGGTTTCCCTCCGGATCGATTTCGTCCGCGAGGAGTCCGTCAGGTCGGTTTGCACTCCGGATTTCGCCGGGCCACCGGATCTGACAGTGGTCGCCACGGCGGACACCAAGGAAGTGGCCGCCACCCCGGCGAGGATGGGTTTGAGAAGATAAGCCCAGGTCGTTCCCGCGACAGGCGCGCCTTCCATGGCATGAGTGGAGATCCGGGAAACCATCGACTCTGGGAGGGCTTCAGCGCCGAATCCGGAGAGCGTGCCTCCCAGCGAAACCGAGGCGACGGTGATCCCCCTGCGTTTGAAAATGGCGCTGAGTTTCTCCAGAGCGCGGCCCACCTGCTTGCGGGCGGCCTCTTCCGAGATTCCCAGCGCGCGGCCGAGAGTAGAGTAGTCCGCGCTTTCGAAGTATCGGATGACCAGCGCGTCCCGGTCTTTTGCGGAGAGTGACGCCATCGCGGCGTCCAGCTCGCGGGCCAGTTCGTCGGCCGCGGCAAAGTGGTGGGCGTGCGGGCTGGGTTCCATGGCGAT
>DAISZP010000569.1:0-2971 GCA_036824745.1 Luteolibacter sp. | reverse complement strand
TCGAGGAACTCCACGATCTCGGCGAAACCACGGGCAGCGCACGCGTCCGCTTGTTAGAGGAGGCCGAGCGCGTGAAGCGGGTTCTATCAGATAGTGATTCCGCGGTGTTCCGGCTTCCGTTTTTCGATGGAGTGCGCAGCGTTGAGCAGGAATTCTCGCGCGGGGATCTTGAAACGATCGCCGCTCCGTGGATCCAGCGCACGCTGCGCCATTGCCGCCAGGCGCTGGCCGATGCCGCCCTGGCCCCGGGCGATGTGAACGTCGTCGTGCTCGTCGGAGGCAGCACGCGCATTCCGGCGGTGCGGAGCGCGGTGGCGGCATTGTTTCAGAAAACGCCCGATGTTTCACAACACCCGGACGAGGCGATCGCCCTCGGCGCGACCATCCAAGGTGGCGTGATGAGCGGATCGCTCAGGCAGATGGTTTTATTGGACGTCACCCCGCTGAGCCTCGGCCTCGAAACCTTCGGCGGGCTGATGAACGTGCTCATCCCGCGGAACACCACCATCCCCTGCAAGGCCGGCGAGATGTTCACCAACGCCGCCGACGGACAAGCCGCCATGAAAGTGCGGGTGCTCCAGGGCGAGCGCGAAATGGCGCGGGACAATTGGGAACTGGGTTCCTTCGAAGTCTCGTTTTCCCCATCACCCAAAGGCCAGGCGCGTGTCGGCGTGCAGTTCAAGATCGATGAAAACGGCATCCTCGAAGTGCTCGCGCGCGACATTTCCACCGGCGCGGACACTGTCGTGAAACTTGGAAACGCCGCCGTAAACGTGGACGACGAAGCCGTGGAGCGCATGGTTAGCGAGTCGGTGGAACATGCCTTCACGGACATGTCCGAGCGCGTCTTCACCGAAGCCCGCCTCAAGGCCGAGGAACTGCTGCCCGCCGTGGAAAGCGTGCTCTACCAAGGCCTAGCCATGCCGGAGGAACGGGAAACCATCGAGTCCGCCGCCAGCGCCGTGCGCGAAGCCCTCGCCACCGGCGCGGCCAATCCGCTCAAAGCCGCCGTCCAACGCCTTGATCAAGCCACCGAAGCCCTCGCCGCCCGCCTCGTCGAGCAGGCCATGGACGAGGCCCTCGAACGTGGCCTGAACGCTTGAGTTCGGACTCCCAGAATCCACCTGCTCTGCGACCTCTGTGTTTCCCTGCGCCTCTGCGGTTAGAAAATGATGGAAATGGATTCAAATTCCCAAATCCGGTCTCATTCCGGATCCCGAAGTCCGAATGCACGTCGGCTTTTGCGATCACAGAGGCTGAAGATTCAATCGATGCTTCACCCGTGACCTGGACCGGTTGTCAAAAGAGATCTCCGATAGGTTGTGGACTTGGGCTTCAAGACGAGGAGTTCAACCTTCAGGTTGTCTTCTAGCAGGCAAGCTAAAGCTTGAACTCCAGCGAACGGTGATCCTTTCCGGCAAGGACTTTTGGCAAACGACCCAAGCAATCCAGACCCCCAATCCGGTCTCACCCCGGACTCCGGAGTCCAACTGCACGCCGCCTCTCACTCGCCTTCCGCGGACAGGTCCTCGCCGTAGAAACTCTTGATGTAACCGTATTCCACCAGCGTGTCCTGCCAAGGAGCGAGGACCTGTGGATTCGAGAAAACCCGGCGGGCCGAGCCCAACCATTCCTCCGCCTTCACCTGGTCCTTCACATCATAGGCCTCCACCGCCTGGGCGAAGTAGTAAAAAGGAGAGTCATCCATGAAGTCATACTTTGCAGTCATCTTCTTCACATCCTCATCCATGCCGAGCTTCTTCTTGCAGAGCAGGATTTTGAACTCCACCAGCCGACCCATCGCGAGATTGTCCGCCGGGATGGCCTTGAACACCTTTTCAAAGATCTCCAGCGACTTCTTCCACTCCTTGGTCACGAAATACACCTCGCCAATGTTGAACTCGATGCTCGGGTTGTCCTTCGAAAGCTTGATCGCCGCCTCATACTCCGCCAAGGCCTTGTCAAAAGCGCGCATCTCCACGAAACAACTGCCGCGCAGGTTATGGATCTCCGGGCTGTCCTTGAAGATCGCCGTCGCCTTGTCCAGCTCCTCCAGCGTTTCGAACACCCGCTGCTGGCCGAACAAACGGTTCGCCTCGGTGAGGTGCTTGATGAAATCCTTGCGGCTCTCCTCCGGCAGATTCAGGAACGCTTGCTGGTTCGGCTGCAGTTCCTGCTTCGCTGCGGGCGCTTTGCCGTCCGCTGCGGGTTTGGCGTCCTGGGCGGCGAGCGGCATGGCCAGAACAAGGAGGGTAATGAGGGCGTTTGCTTTCATGGCGGGCTGGATTGTTCCGCAGGCTAAATGGAAAATTTCCGGACGGCAAGCGGTCCTTCGCGCAACTCACTCAGGCCGATCCGGCTGGTGAGAATCGGGTTTTGAAAACACAAAAGAGAACCACGGGTGAACACGGATGGACGCGGATTTGGAGGAAACCGTGAAGTGTCCCACCGGATGCATAGCGATTCCCTTGCCCAATGGTCTGGATTTCAACCCTCGCTCATCTGTGTCCAGCCGCGTCCATCCGTGGTTCTCTTCCCCTCTGATGTGGAAACTCTGACCGCATTTCCCCGAATTCGGAGTTTCAATGCCTGCCCTCCGTTCTCTAGCATCTCCACCAAGCTCTTCGCGGCGCGCCATCACCTGAAACCCTCACCACCATGTCACAGCCCTCTGTCACTCCGGACGATCTGAACATCACCAACCTCGGCCCCTGCGAAGTCCGCTCGCCCGGTTGCGACCGGGACTTCGCCGCGGAGGGCGGCTGCTGGATCACCGATGACGACCGCATCGTCCTCAACGACCGCATGGACTCCGTTCGCGAGGCCATGCGCATCGATATCGATCCCCCCTCCATCGAGCTCGCCGGGCCGCGCCGCGACATCTATTTCAAGCCCGAGGACACCAGCATCGCCATCGTCACCTGCGGCGGACTCTGCCCCGGCATCAATGACGTCATCCGCTCCATCGTCA
>DAISZP010000568.1:0-2985 GCA_036824745.1 Luteolibacter sp. | reverse complement strand
TCTATTCTGAAACGGACACCGAGGTGCTCGCCCACCTGATCGGCGATTGCGACAAGGGCGATCTTTTCCAAGCCGTTTGCGACGCGCTCCATCAAGTCGAGGGCACCTTCGGCATCGCGGTCCTATCATCACGGGAGCCGGGCAAGATCATCACCGCCCGCCGCGGCAGCCCCATCGTCATCGGCGTGGGGGACGGGGAAACCATCATCGCCTCCGATGCCTCCGCGATTCTCGCCCACACCCAGCGTGTCATCTATCTGGACGACAACGACATCGCCATCGTCAAAGCGGACTCGGTCGAGATCCGGGACCTGAACAACATCCCGGTCACCCGCGAGATCGCGGAACTCGGATTCGATGCCGCAGCCGCGGAGAAGGGCGGATACGAACATTTCATGCTCAAGGAAATCCACGAGCAGCCTGATGCCTTGGCCAACGCCATCCGTGGCCGCCTCGACTTCAACATCGGCTCCTCCGTGCTCGCAGGCATGGGCACCTCGCCCCGCGAGCTTGCGGATCTCACTCGGATCGTTCTCGTGGGTTGCGGCACCTCGCTGCACGCCGGCTTGGTCGGTGAATACGCGTTTGAGGACCTCGCGGACATCCATGCCGAAGTCCAGCAGGCCGCCGAGTTCCGCTACCGCAATCCGATTCTCGGCAGCCGCGATCTCGTCGTCGCGATTTCACAATCCGGAGAAACCGCGGACACGCTTGCGGCTGTTAGGGAGGCCAAGCAGAAAGGCGCTTTTGTCATGAGCCTGTGCAACGTGGTGGGTTCCACCATCGCGCGCGAGACCGGCCGCGGCGTCTATCTGCACGCAGGCCCCGAGATCTCCGTGGCCTCCACCAAGGCCTTCACCTGCCAGGTGGTGGTGCTGCTGATGATGGCCCTCAAGCTCGGCCGCGGCCGCCGTTTCTCCCGTGACGAGGGAACCCGCATCGCCAGGGAAATCGAAAACCTTCCCGCGCTCGTCAGCCGCGTGATCCAGCAGGACAAGCGCATCGCCGAGATCGCCGAGAGTTATGTGAACAACGAACACGCCTTCTTCATCGGCCGCGGACCCATGTATCCGGTGGCGCTTGAAGGAGCTCTGAAACTCAAGGAGATCTCCTACATCCACGCCGAAGGTTATCATGCCGCCGAGTTGAAACACGGTCCCATCGCGTTGTTACAGCCGGGCACTCCGGTCATCGCCATCGCCTGCGATGTTCCGGGCAAGGACAAGACGCTTGGAAACATCGAGGAATGCCGCGCCCGCGGCGCGAAGATCCTCGGCCTCGTCACCGAAGGGGATTTTGAGACGGCGGAGAACATGGACCACTTCATCAACGTGCCCGCCTGCCATCCGCTCGTCGCCACCATTCCGGCGGTGGTCGCGTTGCAGTTGTTCTCCTATCACGTCGCCAGACTGCGCGGCTGCGAGATCGACCAGCCGCGCAATCTCGCCAAGAGCGTGACGGTGGAGTGAGCGGGCGGGGTTCTAACAATCTTCCGCTTCCCACGCCTTGCGCAGGGCCGCACCCAGCGGGCTTTGGAGCGCTTGTCTCCACTCGTCGTCGTTCCGGATCAAGGACAGGTGCGGCAGCGGTTTGAGGTCCGTGTTTTCCGCGCTCCGTCCGCGGGCGTGAAAACACTCGCTGCCATCATGGGTCGTCGCCATCACCTGATGAACCCCGCGTTCCAATCCGATCATCGCCGCGTGAACCCATCTCGCCCCGAGTTGCGGGCAGCGGATGTCGCCGCGCGCGTGGATCAGGAAATCCTCGTCTCCGCCGCCGAAATCAATCTCCCAGCCATGGGTCCGGAATGTTCCGTTTTCGGATTCCCAACGGTCCGCGAGACGAGGCAGCAACCAGAAACGCAGCGCCTCGTCCGCATCGCCGGGGTCCGCCGCCAGCCGGATCCGTGTTTCTGATAGACCATGAAGCTGGCGCAAGGTGGTGAGAACCACCGCCTTGTATCGACGGACCGCTTCGTCCGCACCCACGGCCTGCTCCATCTCAGGAAATACCCTGCCGGGAAGTGGTTCGAGAATGGTGAAGGTGAGGACGCGCACGGCCGGATTTCTGATAGGTCACGCGAGTTCACAGGCCAGACGGATCGCCGAGATCATCGACGACGGATCGGCGATGCCTTTTCCAGCGATGCCGAACGCGGTGCCGTGGTCCGGACTCGTTCTCGGCTTGGGAAGTCCCAGCGTGACGTTCACCGCGTTGTCGAAATCCAGAATCTTCAGCGGAATCAATCCCTGATCGTGATACATCGCGATCACCGCGTCGTAATCGCCGCGCGCGGCGTCGCGGAAGATCGCATCCGGCACCGCTGGTCCGGTGAAACGTGCGATGCCATCCTGATTCAGCGCGTGGATGGCGGGACCGATGATCCGGGTTTCCTCATCGCCGAAAGCTCCATGTTCGCCCGCGTGTGGATTGAGACCGGCGACGGCGATCTTCGGATGAGTCCGACCGCGGCGGATGAGAAAGTCCGCGGTCAGGCGTCCGATGCGGAGGATGCGCTCTTCGGTGAGCAGTTCCGGAACTTTTGAAATGGGTTCATGGATCGTGGCGAGTCCGACTGTCAGGTGGTCTCCGGTCAGCAGCATGCCGAAGTCCTCCACGCCGAGTTCCGTCGCGAAAAACTCCGTCTGCCCCGGGAAATCGAAACCCACCGACTGCAAGCCCTCTTTGGAAACCGGTCCCGTCACCACCGCATCGGCCGATCCGTTTTTCAAGGCCTCCGCCGCCTGACGAAGCGCTTCAAAGGCGGCTCTTGCGGACGTTTCATCCGGTTTTCCCGGTATGCCCGCGCCCGCATCACCGATCACTTCCAGTGCGACGTTTTGAGGGAATTTCCCGGACGCCAAGGCCGCGGCGATGACCTCCGGCCCCACGCCCGCCGGGTCTCCCAGGGTGATCAGGATGCGTTTCACGCCGGGAGCATCGGACCCGGGCCGGATTCTGACAAGAGGCGATTGTTTTTCATCC
>DAISZP010000567.1:0-2990 GCA_036824745.1 Luteolibacter sp. | reverse complement strand
CGCTCCGATGCGTTGGTTGAACGCCGGGCCATCACGCCACGGTTTGTTCGCCGCCGGATCCACCGAGGCCCATTGGATGGCGGAGGCCAGCGTGGGGGTGACGTGCAGGCCGAGCTTCGCGCTGTAAGCCTCGTGCGCGTCGAGCAGCCGGTAGTATCCCTGGCCCGCGCCGTCGTTGATGCGGCTCTGGATTTCCGACCCCGTTAGAAGCGGCTCATTGCCATGCGTGATCAGCATCACCTTCGAGCGCTTGCCGCGGTCCGGCCCGTTGTAGGAAAACCACGTGCGCATCTCGCTGTTCTCACCGATGTAGCCCTGATCGCGCCAATAGTCCTCGGCGAGCCAGTCTTCGTAAATCGTGTCCCGGATGTCCGTGCCGCCGCCGATGTCGCCCGCGCCCTGCGGCGAATTCTGCGTGCCGTCCCTGGTGGTGAAGACCTGGAAATGCAGCGTGGCCGGATCACCGAGCCAACCCGCGTCGAGCAAGGCCTGGCGGCTGATCGAGAATTCCACCGCGTCCAGATTGCTGTCGAAGTAGGCCTTCTTGAAACCGTTGGCCGTGTTCTGGTCGCGGCGCACCACGCCCTTGGCCGTTAGATTCTCACCGATCGAAACCGAGTTGTTCGCCGGATTGGTGTCCACATACACCGCGCCGTTGTTCGACTGATAGACGGCGATCACCGCCTCCCAGCGCATCTGGGTGCCGGTGTCCACATCGTCCGGAAGCGAATACTCGCCGACCGCGGTGTTGCCGGTGTCCACCACCACGTAGAGGTCCAGGTTTCCTTCCTCCGCATAAGGTTTCAGATCCTGGAAATCCGCGCGGAAATAGAAATCCCCGGTGCCACCCACCGAAGTGTCTCCTCCATCGCGGGCGTAGAAGGCGACGAGGTCGCGCGAGCTGTCGTGGCCGTCATAGGCGAGGTAGGTATCGCCGCCTTGATTGCCGGAACCGTCACCCTCGAACTCATCGAGCACCACCAGGTCGTCGATCTTCCAGTCTGTGAATTCCTGGCGGTTCGTCACCGCGCCTTTGACGATGGCGTCGCTGTCCCCCACCGGGCCTATCAGAATCTCCTCGCCGGGTTGGAGAATCACCGAGTTGTTCGTGCGGGGATCGGTGCCCGCGAGCAACTCCTGGAGATTGGTCAGCCCGTCGCCATCCGGATCGCCGGACGCGCCGTTGACGACGTTCGCCGTGGTTCCATCGAAGGTAGAAGTGCCGTTGTCCAGCGGGTTGAATCCGAAACGCACCTCCCAGCCATCGGGCAAGCCGTCACCATCGGTGTCCGCCTTGAGCGCGTTCGTTTCCGTCCAAACCTCGCCTGCATCCCAGCTGCGGTCGTTGTCCGTATCCCCCGTGATTTTTCCATCGCCATCCTTGTCCTCGCCGTAGCCGTCCGAGAGGCCGTCGCCATCGGTATCGGCGTTGGTGGGGCTGGTCTCCAGCCACGTTTCGCCGGAATCGATCTCACCATTCGGCCAATTGCGGGCGAGAGTCGGCGCCGCATTGGTCGCGAGGGAAGCGCCGTCGCCATCGATCCAACCGTTCTTGTTCGCATCCTCCACCCCGTCTAACAAACCATCACCATCCGTATCCGGATTGCCCGGATTGGTCATCGATCCGCGGAGTTGTTTCGCGCGGTCGCCGCCCTCGCTGGCGCTGTTCACGCCGGGCACCGATCCGAGGTTGTCCAGCGTGTTGTAAAACGGCGGATCCAGATCACCCACAAAGTTCGGCAGCCCGTCGCCGTTGGTGTCGGTGGCGGTGTTGGTGTCCGAACCCGGCGTGCGCCAGCCGACTTCCAGCCCGTCCGGCAAGCCGTCGCCGTCGCTATCCGGCATCAAGGGATGGGACAGGCCGTAGGCGTTGTGGATGTGAACCTCGCCGTTGGTCCATTGCTCTGAGTTCGGCTTGTAGCGCGGATCATCCGTCGGGAAACCGTTCGGCAGCGGCGTCGCGGTGCCTTCGTCGAAGTCCGCGAGTCCATCGTCGTCATCGTCGAGATCGCTGGAGTTCTCCGCCACCGACTGCCGGAAGTTCACCGTCGCGTTTCTCGAATCCGTATTCGTCCCTGTCGGCGAGGTGGCCGTGGCTAACAGACGGTAGGAACCCGGCGCGTTGATCGTCCAGGTGAAGTCCCAGAACGCGCTCGATCCCGCGATCACCGGCTGGATGCCCGGTGTGATCGCATCCGCGTCCACCGGCGTGAGCGTGCCGCTGCCGAGGGTAAACGAAAGCCCCACCGCCGTGGTGCTGGTGTCCGTTTCCACCCGCACCGTGTAGTCGAGCGTGTCCGCACCCGGTCCGTCCGGCAGGATGATTTCCACCGGCTTGCCGTTGCTGTCGTATTCCTGCGGCTGGATGATCGTCACGCGCGGCTTGGTGCTCGGCAGGAACTTCACCCGGCGCGAGGCCGTTAGGTCGGCGGCGGGCGTGGGACGGTCATGGGTGACCTCCACCCGATAGAGGAAATCCGGCCGGCCGTCGTAGAGATTCGGCAGCTTGAACGCCAGCGCGTGATAGTCCGCCGTCTCATTGTAAACGACCGAGAGCGCCGCCGGATCGAGCACCTGCTGACCGCTCGGCCAGGTATCGTCCGCGCCATACTTCACCAGGAAGCGCGCCTTGAGCTGCTCGGTGCTGAGTCCGTCCGCGAGGTTCTTCGAGAAATACGCCTTCAACTCGTAATCATCATTGATCGCGCTGCCGTCCGCTGGCGGCCAGGCCACATACATCCGGTAGTCCGGACCCGCGGTGTTCGCCGTGCGGGTGAGCGTGGTGAAATGCCCGGCCACGTCTGATAGATCGTTGTCCGCCGAGGAACTCAGCTCCTTGAGCCGCACCTGGATCGTCGCGCTGCCGGATGCCGGGATGTTCACGTAGTTGAACCGGAACTCGCGGGTGAACGCCGGGTTCGAAGGAATGATCGCCGCGCTCGGCGTGACCTCCGCGGCCCTCACCCACACGCCGTTGCCATTGTCCGCCT
>DAISZP010000034.1:0-19569 GCA_036824745.1 Luteolibacter sp. | reverse complement strand
ACGCGGACACGTTCGATGGGTAGGATGCTCACGGCACCAAGCAGCAGGTCGAGAGCTTCGCGAAACGGAATCATGAAATGGGGTGTTCCGGGTTAGAATGGTTCGATCCTGCGCTGGATCGGGAGACAAGAGCCGCGGAGGTCCCCGGAAACCATCGCAGGGAAGCATTCGTGGCGAGGAGTTTTTTGCTTTGGAAGCCCGAGGTCATCGTTGTTGGGAACAAACATCGGGAAGACTGCGGCGACGATCAAGAAACGGTTCTCGCCTTTTCGAACGTCCAGACCGCCATGATTTCGATCTTCTCAAAATCTCACTCTATGGCAACGTGTTCAGGATTTCCCAGATTGTTTCCATCCCAATTCCATTCCCTATGAACACTTGCGTCAGAAAGATTTCCCTGATCGCCATGATGACAGGAATCATGTCCTTTGAATTTCCCGATCTCATGGCGGAGGAACCATCGACCGCAAACACGGCGGAAAATTTTCAGACTCTCTTGGATTTCCAATCGATCGAAATCGAGGCGGCGAAGAAGCCGCTTGCCGACCTCGACGCGAAGCATCGGGCCGACTTGGAGAAACTCCAGAAGGACTGGCAGGGTGCAGGAAATCTGGAATCCGCAGACGCGGCGGAAATGGCACTCAAAGCACTGGAGGAAGGCCGCCAGCCGTTGATCAGTGAAAACGCCTCCGTGGCAGCGTTGCAAAAGAACCATCTTCAGAACCGACAAGCCGTGGATCTCGAATGCCAGAAGGCGCTGATGAAACTGGATCAGGACTATCTGGCGAAATTCACCAAGCTTGCGTCGGACCTGGACCAAGCCGGAAACACCACGAAATCGGCGGAAGTCCGGGCCCATGCCGACTCAGTGAACCAGAGAATCAAGGCCGGAGGAGCGGGTGCCATCGCGAAGGCTGCCGAACTCGCTATCTGGAAAAAGAAGGCGCTTGATGAATATCCAGCACTGGCCGATCCGAAGTCCGCGCTCAGTCTCAAGGTGAAGTCGCGGGTTAAGGAATTGACTGTTTCAAATCCGTCCTACCTCACGAACCCCCAGTGGCCCTACCTGCTGGCAAAGGAGGCGGGTCTCGCATTGAAGACACCGGAACAAGCCGCCGAACCCGATGTTCCAGAGAAACAAATCCCCCGCGGAGCGGAGCGTTTCAAGGGGAGGAAGTTCTTCGTTTATGATGAGACCTGTTCTTGGAAAACCGCACAAAGCCGCTGCCAAGCACTTGGCGGACGCCTCGTGGTGATTCCTGACGAGGACACCCAGCTCTTCGTCAAGCAACTCGCCAAGGGGAAAAACGTGTGGCTCGGTTGCTCCGAACCCAACAATGACGGCAAATGGGTCTGGGTGGATGGCACTCCGATGAAATACCGGCATTTCGGAGGCAAAGAGCCCGACAACCTTGGCGGCCATGAACAATACCTCGTCATGGACGCAGGTGGCAATTGGTCAGACTACGACGAAAAATCCAATCTTGTGGTCGGCTATGTCTGCGAGTGGACGAATCGACAGCCCAAGGAAAAGGTCCCCGCGAACTGACAAGAACCGCGGGTAGATCCCTTCGATCCGGCACTACCCGCCGATGGCCGTCATCGGGCGCTGGACCTGGAAGTCGTCGGCGAACGAGTGGTTTTCCGGTTTGTTGGCGATGGCTTCGCCGATGGCGGTGGTGATTTCATTGGATCGCCCGGAGCGCAGAGCGGACATGAGGTCGATCTCGCCGTGGCGGCCTAGGCAGGGGCGGAGTTTGCCGTCCGCTGTTAGACGGAGCTTGTTGCAGTCCTTGCAGAAGTCCGCGCAGGTGATGGAGCCGATGAAGCCGACGAGCGCGCCCTGATGGCGGAAATACTTCGCGGGTCCGTGCCCGGGGCGATCGGATGCGGATTCCAGCGGGCCGTGTTCCATGAGGCGCTGCATCGCCTCGTTGATCGAGAGGAAATGCCGTTCATCGATCGGGCCACCGGGCGCGAGCGGCATGAGTTCGATGAAACGCACGGGCATGCCGGGCGTCGCACCGAGTTTCACCAGGGGAAGGAGCTGATCCTCGTTGTGGCCGCGCAGCAGGACGCAGTTGAGTTTCACCACCTCGAATCCGGCCGCGGCGGCAGCCCCGATGCCATCAAGCGCGTCTTCGAGGCGGCCGCCGGTGAGTTTCTGATAGATCGCGGGATCGAGCGAATCGATGCTGATGTTCACCGAGCGCACGCCGGCTTGTTTGAGCGGCGCGGCGAGATCCTTGAGCAGCACGCCGTTGGTGGAGATGCCGAGGGTTTGCACGCCGGGCAGATCCCAGATGCGGCGGGCGATCTCGACGATGTCCTTGCGGACCAGCGGTTCGCCGCCGGTGAGGCGGAATTTCCGGAAACCGAGCGTGGTCGATTGCTCGGCGATGCGGACGATTTCATCCGCCGTAAGGTGGTCGGCGCGTTCGGCCCAGCCTTTGTAGCCCTTCGGCATGCAGTAGAGGCAGCGCTCGTTGCAGCGGTCGGTGACCGAGATGCGCAGGTAGTCGATGTGGCGTCCGAAGGGGTCCATGGAGGTTTATTTCGCGATCCGGCCGGAAACGTGGCCCGTGAACACTGGAATGGCAACCTTGAGAAGCAGAGTGTAGACCAACAATCCCGCCGCCCAGATTCCGGCCATGATTTTCCACTCGGTGGCGGTGGGCACGTATTCGACCCACTCGTGCAGGGTTGAGGGCACGAAGCCCGGGATGATGAGTCCCATGCCTTTCTCGATCCAGATGCCGACAAAGGCGAGCACACAAGCGATATCGAGCGTTCGCAGGTGCTCGTGAACTTTCGGGCGCATGAGCAGCACGGCGGCACCGACCATGCAGAAGAGCGAGATCCAGGTCCATGGCACCAGCGCATTGAGTCCGTGGTGGCCAAAGAAGAGGTATTTGATGGCGGTGGAGTGTCCACCACCGGTGTAGAACGCGGTGAACACCTCGGACCCGAGCATCAGCAGGCCGATGAGGATGGTGACGCGCATGATCGCCACCAGCGTCTGGATGGAACCGGGACCGATTTTCATGTTCGTCATGCGGCGGATGATCTGCAGCACGACGATGATGAAGGCCGGCCCGGCGATGAAGGCGGTGGTGAGGAATCGCGGGGCCATGAGCGCGGTGTTCCAGAACGGCCGTCCTCCGAGGCCGCAGTAGAGGAAGGCGGTCACGGTGTGAATCGAGATCGCCCAGACGATGCTGATGAAGACGAAGGGAATGTACCAGCGCTTGTCGGGCTTTTCGCCGAGGAAGCGCTTGTAGAGCAGGTAGCCGCAGATGTGGAGATTGAGCAGCAGGTAGCCGTTGAGCACGATCACGTCCCAAGTGAGCATCGAGATCGGCCAGTTGAACTTCCCGACGAAGGGCAGCATGTGCCAGAAGCGGTCCGGCCGGCCGAGATCGGCGATGACGAACATGAGGCACATGACGATGGAGGCGATCGCTAACAGCTCGCCGATGATGACCGTGTCGTGCAGATCCTTGTCGTGATAAATGTAGGCGGGGATGACCATCATCACGCCCCCGGCCGCGAGGCCGACGAGGAAGGTGAAGTTCGCGATGTAGAGCCCCCACGAGACGTGGTCCGTCATGGCGGTGACGATCATGCCCTGCGCGACCTGTGAGGCCCAGGCGTGCGCGCCGACGAGGAAGACGCAGGTGAGGAAAGTCATCCAGACGTAGAACGACCAGGTTCCCTCGGTGGCGAGTTTGAAAGCGAGGCGCAGGAACCTCAGGTAGCTGACGGCGTGGAACTTCGCGTCGTGCGGAGTTTCGTCCGGGTTTCCCGCGGTGGAGATGGATGGGTTCATGGGTGTCGGAAATTCACTCGTCAAAGAAGTAGAAGAAACTCGGGCGGGTTCCCAATTCCTCCTTGAGAACGAAGACCCGCTTGTTGTCGATGACCTTGCGGATCTCGGACTCGGGATCCAGCAGATTGCCAAAGACGCGCGCGCCGGTCGGGCAGGCTTCGAGGCAGGCCGGCATGCGGCCCTCGCGCGTGCGGTGCAGGCAGAAGGTGCATTTTTCCATGACGCCCTGCGGCCGGATGCGGTTGCTGAGGTAGGATTGGTTCGGGTTGATCTCTTCTTTCGGGATCTGCGGCTTGGTCCAGTTGAAACGCCGCGCGTGATACGGGCAGGCGGCCTCGCAATAGCGGCAGCCGATGCACCAGTTGTAATCGACGACCACGATGCCGTCCGACTCTTTCCATGTCGCCTCCACCGGGCAGACGTGCACACAGGGCGGGTTGTCGCACTGCTGGCATTGCACGGGCATGTAGAACTTGTCCGGATGCGACACAGGATGGTCGTAGTGGGCGTTGCCGTGCTCCATGTCCATCGAGCCCTTCTGCATTTCAAGCACGCGGATGTAGCTGTTGCCGCTCGCCCGGTCGTGGTTGTTCTCGTGATGGCAGGCCTCGGCACAGCGGCGGCAGCCGATGCAGATGCTGAGGTTGAGCGCGTAGCCGAACTTCACGCCCTTTTGCGGCCGGTGATCGGTGATGGTGACGTCCGCGCCGTAGTTCTTCTTCGCGTCCTCCTCCAGGTGTTTGAGCACCTTGGCGAGTTGCTCCTTGTCGAGTTCGCGGTAGTGTTTCTGAAGAAAGTCCTCGACGGATAGATTGTCACGGCTCCAAGTGGCGAGCGGCGCGAGCGCTTTCGCGAAGGCAGCGGCTCCGAGCGTGACGCCAGCAGCCTTCAGCAGGTTGCGCCGCGTGGAGTCGCCCTGGCCCTCGTTCGGCGAGCCCTGGCAGCCGCACGAACCTCCGCCGCAGCCGCCGTTGGATGATGGGTTGGGTTCCATGGAAATGGGTTTTGCTGTTAGTGGGTGGAAGTTTCGTGGGCACCGGGTTTCCGTTCGCCGATGACGGGTTTGGGCGGAAACACCGGCATCACCTTCGGATAGGCGGGATGATGCGGATCGTGGCAGTCCGTGCAGTGGTTGCGCTTGCGCGGCCCCTGTTTCAAGTCCCAGTGGCCGGTCATGCCGCCGTGGCTGCCGTTCTGATAGTCGCGGTATTGCGGGCCGTGGCACTGGGCGCAGAGCTGGAGACTCTGACTGAAATCGAGCGGCTGGCCGTCGGCGCGCTTGAGCGTGTTGTAGTCTCCGGAATTGTGGCAACTCAGGCAGCTCTGGCCGCCGTGCGCGAACTTGAGACCTTGATGGAATTCATTGAGCAAGGCGGCGTCGCTCGTCTTGAAATCCGGAGTTCTTGTATCGTGACAAGTCGCGCAGGAAACCATCACCGCATTTCCATGGGCGTCCGTTTTTCCGGAATCGATCATCGGTTTCGCATCCGGCGTGCGAATGATCACCGGATGGAGGGTTACACCCACGGGCCGCTCGGAAAACTCACGGTCATCGCGGAATTTGTCCCGCCGCATCAGCGGATAGGCCAGCGCCGCCAGGAAACCGACCGCGATCACCCCGATCACTCCGAAAAAGATCCATCTGCCGAGTCGCGTTGCCGTGGCCATGAATTTGCTTGAAGGATTTTCATCGCGAACCCAGTGTCCGCATGAATGTGATGTATTGTGGCAGGATTCACTAATCAAGAAAAACCATTCCTTTTTTCTTGATTATGCCCGACGGAGCACACCAAGCTTCGCGGCAAGGAACCCAAGGAAATGCCCGTGAACGGACTGCTGCTGACCCTCTCGCCGGACACCCGGCTGGCGGAGCAGGCGCGCGAGGAGATCGCCGCGCGGCCGGAAGTGCTGTTAGGCGAGCCCGAGGGGATCTATCAGCCGCTGGCCGTCGAAACCACCGACGTGCGGGCGGCGCACGAGTTTCACGAATGGCTCGAGGCTCTGGAGGGCGTCGGGCGCGTCGATGTGATTTACGTCGGCTTTGAAGAACCATCCGCCACCGCATCATGAACCTGATCGAACGCCGCACCTTTCTCAAGACCTCCGCGCTTGCCGCCGCGAGCGCCGCAGCCGCCAGCCGGGCGAACGCCGCAAGTGCCACGCAAAGCACCACGCCGGACGGCATCACCTGGGACAAGGCGCCCTGCCGTTTCTGCGGCACCGGCTGCCACGTCAAGGTGGGCGTGAAGGACGGCAAGGTGGTGGCCATCGCCGGTCATCCGGACGCGGAGGTGAACAAGGGACTGCTCTGCGTGAAGGGCTATCACGTCGGAGGCATTCTCTACGGCAAGGACCGCCTCACGAAGCCGATGCTGCGGAAAAACGGCGTGTTGGAGCCGATTTCGTGGGACGAGGCCATCGACACCATCGCCGAGCGGGTCATGAAGAACCCGGCGGGCTTCGGGTTTTACAGCTCCGGCCAGTCCACGATCCCCGAGGGCTACGCCATCGTCAAATTCATGAAGGGCGGCCTGTCTAACAACCACACCGAGCCCAACGCCCGGTTGTGCATGGCCTCCGCCGTCACCGGATACCTCTCGACCTACGGCGTGGACGAACCCGCGGGTTGTTACGATGATTTCGACAACCTCAACGTCCTGCTCATGTGGGGCAACAACATGGCGGAAATGCACCCGGTGCTGTTCTCGCGCATCCTCGACCGCAAGACACGCGGCGACGACGTGACGATCATCGACCTCGGCACGAGACGCACGCGCACCTCGGAATTCGCGGACCATTATCTGGAATTCCGTCCGCAGACCGATCTCGCCATCGCCAACTGCATCGCCCAACAGCTCATCGTCAAGGGCGCGTGGGACAAGCAGTTCGTGGAAAACCACTGCGCCTTCCGCGGCGATGTCGATCCGGTGAAATTGGACCTCAACGGCAAGGCGATCACCTTTGACGAATACAAGCAGAAGGTCGCCGAATACACGCCGGAGCATGTCAGCAAGCTTTCCGGTCTCAGCGTCGAGCAGCTCACGTTGTTAGGAAGCCTGTTCGCCAACCCGAAGATCCGCATCACCTCGACGTGGTGCATGGGCATGAACCAGCACACGCGCGGCACGGCGATCAACCGCCTGGTCCATGGCATCCATTTGTTGAGCGGCCACTTCGGCAAGCCGGGCGACGCGCCCACCTCGCTCACCGGCCAGCCTTCGGCCTGCGGCACCGCCCGCGAGGTTGGCACGCTGTGCCACACGCTGCCCGGCGGCCGCCTCGTGGCGAATCCGAAACACCGCGAGCAGTGCGAGAAACACTGGAACCTGCCCGTGGGACGCATCAAGGATGCGCCGGGCTATCACACCGTGCAGTTGTTCGAGAAGCTCTGCACGCCCACCGACAAGGGCGGCGACATCCACACCATCATGGTGCAGGTGACCAACCCCGGCCAGACGCTGCCGAACCTGAAGAAACTCTATCAGGCGAAGACCGGTCTTGAGGACAAGTTCCTCATCGTTTCCGACGTCTATCCGACAGCCTCCACCGAGATCGCCGACCTCGTGCTGCCCGCCGCGATGTGGGTGGAGAAAAACGGCGTGTATGGAAACTCCGAGCGCCGCACGCAGCAGTGGTTCAAGATGGTCCAGCCGCCCGGCGAGGCGCGCGAGGATTTGTGGATGACGCTCGCCGTGGCCCGCCGGCTGTTCGAACTCGGCCATCCCGGCATGAAGGACAAGGAAGGCAACTTCATCTTCACCTTCAAGGATGCCTCTGGAAACGAGGTGCCCGTTTGGGACTACGCGCGCTTCCACGACATCAACGTCGATCGCGAGCTTTACGAAAACTACCGCCCCCTCACCCACATGAAGCACAAACATGTGGCGCCCTACGATCAACTCGCCACCCACACCGGCATGCGCTGGCCGGTCGTCGAGCAACCGGACGGCTCATGGCGCGAGACGCGCTGGCGTTTCTCCGAGTTCGACGATCCATTCGTCACCAAGGGCAAGGGCATCGAGTTCTATCACTCCGTCACCGAGGACGGCCGCGCGCAGATCTGGTTCTGCCCCTTCGAGCACCATCCCGAGGAGCCGGACACAGAGTATCCGTTCTGGCTCTGCACCGGCCGCGTCATCGAACACTGGCACAGCGGCACCATGACCATGCGCGTGTCACAGCTCCGCGGCGCCATGCCGAACAGCTATTGCGAACTCCACCCGGAGGACGCCGCCGCCGCGGGCATCGCCAACGGCGACGACATGATCATCTCCACCCGCCGCGGCGAGATCAAACTCACCGCCTGGCTCAACGGCCGCGGCCGTCCGCCCAAAGGCTCGTTGTTCGTTCCCTTCTTCGACGAGAAACGGCTCATCAACCTGGTCACCCTCGACGCCTACTGCCCGATCTCGAAAGAACCGGATTACAAGAAGTGCGCCGCCCGCATCCGCAAAGCCTGACCGCTCATGGACAGCCACGACATCGAGAACTACTTCCGCCAGCACCGGAAAATGCTGGCCGTGCTCTTCCTCATGATCGGCATGCTCTCGGTTTCCGGGTTCTTCATGGGCATGCGCCAGACGGAGAAACAGACCACCCAGCGTTACGACACACCACATCACACGGACGCCGCCGGGGTTCCGAGCGCGGAGGAAATCCCCATCGCCCCGAAATACGGAGAGATTCCCAAAACCGCATGGCTCGCCAACCGCGACTGGAACTTCACCCTCGCCAACCTGCCACGCGCGACCGCACCAGAGAAACAACCCGTCGCCAGCGAGGCCGAGCGCACCGCCGCCGTGGAAAGCCGCGCCTCGCTGCGAGCTTACGACGGAGCGCCGCCGGTCATTCCGCACGGCATCGACACGCTCAGCAGCGGCTCGTGTTTGTCCTGCCACGGCAAGGATGGCAACCTCGTCATCGGCGATAAACGCCCCGCCGAAATCAGCCACCCTTGGGTCACCAGTTGCACGTCCTGCCACGTTCCGAAGGACGGCCTCCGCGAGATCACCGAACCCGCCGCGGACCGTCTAACGGTGGAGAACGCTTTCGTCGGAAAACGCTCCGCCGGTCCCGGTCCGCGAGCCTACGGCAGCGCTCCGCCCACCACGCCGCACCCGGTGTGGATGCGCCAGAACTGCATGGCCTGCCATGGCCCCGGCCGCGAACAGGCGATCCGCACCTCCCATCCCGAGCGTGAGAACTGCCTCCAGTGCCACGCGCCGAACGCCGTCTTCGACAACCGCGAATCCTACCTGACAAATCCGAAACCTCCCATCGATTCGCCGACACCTCCTGTGAAATGAGCGCCCTCAGCCGCCGCGACTTGTTCCGTTCCTTCTTCGGCCGCGGCCGGGAGAAGCCGGCGGCCTCGCCGGAGTCGTTAGATGAACCGCCGGCACAAACCTCCGAAGAAGCCCCGCCGCTCGCGCTCATTCTCGACCGCTTCTGTCTCGTCTGGCAGGGTTCGTTCTGCTCGGTGTGCGTCGAGCGCTGCCCGATCCCCGGAGCCATCACCACCGAGTTGGGCAAACCCCGAGTGGTTCCCGATCTCTGCAACGGCTGCAAGGTCTGCCACGAGGTCTGCCCCGCGCCGAAGAACGCCGTGTTCCTCGTTACCCGCAAACCCCGCCCCGGCATGATCGGCCGCACCGTCGCCGAGACCGCCCCTGAAGAACCCGCCTGATTTCCATGTCCGACACCCCGCCCCTGCCCGACCTGCTGCAATCCGATATCGACGAAGCCACGCTGGGCCAGTTGATCACCGATATCGGCGCCCACACTGAGATCCTTGAAATCATCCCCAAACACGCGCCCGGATACGTCGAGGAAAATCCCGCGCCGATCCAGCTCGACGAGGCCTATCAGATGCTCGCCAGCCGCACCGTGCGTGGTCTCCAACTCCGCTACCGCCATCAGGGGAAGACTTGGTGGGACACCGTGATGCCCCTGCCCGGCGGTCTGTTCCGCATCGTACGCATCGAACACGACTTCTCATGAACAAGAGCGACATTCTCGGACGCGACGAGATCGTCCGCCTGGTGAACACCTTCTATCAGAAAGTGCGCGCCGACGAGAAACTCGGTTTCATCTTCGATCAAGTGGCCGCCATCGATTGGGAAGCGCACCTGCCGAAGATGTACGCCTTTTGGCAGACCGTGCTGTTCCGCGACGGCGGCTTCCGCGGCGATCCGATCGGCAAACACGCCCGCCTCGTGCCGCTCACGCACATGGGCCGGGAGCAATTCGACCGCTGGCTGGAGCTTTTCAATCAAACCGTGGACGAACTCTTCGCCGGCGAAAACGCGGAGCACATCAAACGCTGCGCCGACGACATGGCCAACGTGATCCACTCGAAGATCCACGACCTCTCCGATCCCCGTTTCGATCCTTCCAAGCTGACCGACGAGCAGCGCGCACGCTACGCCGCCTATCGCGAAACTCCTCGTGCGGACCATTCATGACCCAAGCGCGCGCATGACCGGGTTTCATCCATTCACCGACATGACCTGACCTCATCCCGCCAAGGAACACGATTCACCGGGAGAAACCCTGCGATTCCCGGAAATGGCCGGGTTTCCGCTCAGTCTCACCGCGCCACCCAAGCGCAACCCCAACCTACCATCATGAAAGCAAAAGCCGCCATCCTGTTAGCCACCACCTCGGTCATCTACGCCGGTTCTCCGGAGCCCGAAGTGGCCGCCAAGCCCGCCGAACCCTGGATCAAACCCCTCATCGACATCCGCACCCGCTATGAATACGCGGATGTGGACGGACTGGAGGATTCGAACGCCTGGACCTTCCGCGAACGCCTCGGTTTGAAAACCATGGCGTGGAACGGATTCAGCGCCCTGATCGAAGGCGAGTTCTCCCAAGCCGCCGTCGATGACTACAACGGCGGAGCCCCGGGAGCTGATCCGTTCGACCCCACGATGTCGCCGATCTTCGACCCTGAGACCAACGAACTCAACCAAGGCTACCTGCAATACGAAGGCTTCGACACCATCGGAAAACTCGGCCGCCAGCGAATCATCTATGACAACGCGGCCTTCATCGGCAACGTCGGCTGGCGTCAGAACGAGCAGACCTACGACAGCATCTCGCTTTCCAACAAGTCGGTCGAGAAACTCACTCTCAACTATGCCTACATCGACCAGGTGAACCGGATTTTCGGATCCGACGCCGACGCGCCGCTGGCCCCGGGGTTCACCAACGTGCAGGACATCGAGTCGAGCGTCCACCTGGTCAACGCGTCCTACGCCGGCGTCCCCGGAGTGACCTTCGGCGCCTACGCCTACATTATGAATTTCCATGACGTCGGAGCCTGGGACAACAACACCTTCGGCGGCAGCGCCAAGGGCGATTTGTTTGGCGTGACGCTCTATGGAGAAGTCGCCTGGCAGGACAAGGACTCAGTCACCGCGAACCAGGAGGCGATGTATGCACATGTGACCGCCACAAAGAAATTCGGCAGTGAAATATTCGACTTCGGCGCGCTCACCTTCGGCATCGAGCATCTCGACGCCGGATTCAAGACGCCGCTCGCGACCGTGCACGCGTTCAACGGCTTCGCCGACGTCACGGACGGCGCCCGCATTTCCGGCGCGCACAACGGGCTGACGGACACCTACATTTCCCACACCATCCCGATCTTCTGGGGCATCAAGTGGATGAACGTCCTGCACGCCATGGGCGACAACGAAATCTCCGGCGGATACGGCTGGGAGTATGACTCGGTGCTGACCAAGAAGTTCGACGACAACTTCACGGCCATCGCGAAATTCGCGTATTTTGATTCCGACGGCGACGATTACACGGCCAACGCCATCGCCGACAGCCTTCCGGACACCACGCGTTTCTCGGTGGAGCTGAACTACACATTTTGAGTGGATTACCGGTTGTTGTTTGATCGGGCTGCCGCGGGAAACCGCGGCAGCCTTCTTTTTCGGCCCCACGAAACGGGAAATTTGGCATCCTCCAAGCTAGTTCGGGCACCCATGAGATTGGTTCATTGCGACAATGAGGCGACATCCCCGGCCAAAGCACCCGCCGAGGGGTGATTGGCACTTCCATCGCTGATACTGCCGTGAAGCCAAACCAACTCACCATGCCAGATTCATCATCCATCTCACGCCGCGGGTTCCTCACCCGCACCACCAAAACCACCGCGCTCGGACTCCTTGCCTCAGGCCTCCCCTCGGGCTGGCTCGGGGCGCAGACCGCGTCCGACGCACCGGAAACACCGAACATCAACTTCGGCATCATCGCGCTGACCGATTGCTCGCCCATCGTCATCGCGCATGAAAAAGGCCTGTTCAAGAAATACGGCATCAACTCCACCGTCACCAAGGGCGCGAGCTGGGCCGCCATCCGCGACTCGCTGGCCAACGGCGACATCCAGGCCACCCACATGCTGTTAGGCATGCCGATCGCCTCCTCGATGGGACTCGGCGGCGCACCGAAAGTGCCGATGATCGCGCCATGGATCCTCAACCGCAACGGCCAATCGATCAGCCTTTCGAAATCCCTCAAAGGAAAGGTCGCCGCCGATCCGAAGGCGCTCAAACCGCTGGTGGACGCCGCCAAGGCCGCCGGCACGCCGATGTCCTTCGCGATGACCTTCCCACCCGGCACGCACGCGATGTGGCTGCGCTACTGGCTCGCCGCCGGTGGCATCAACCCGGGTGACGCAGCCGGCGCAGGTGCCGACATCTCCCTCATCACCATCCCGCCTCCGCAGATGGTGGCCAACATGCAGGCCGGCAAAATGGACGGCTTCTGCGTGGGAGAGCCATGGAATGCCAAAACCATCAAGGACGAGATCGGGTTCACCGCCATCAACACCCAGGACATCTGGAAGGATCACCCGGAAAAAGTGTGCGCCTTCACCGAAGCCTTCGCCGCCAAGAATCCGAAAACCGTCAAAGCCGTCCTCAAGGCCCTGCATGAGGCGTCCGTCTGGCTCGACAAGATGGACAATCGTCCCGAGCAGGCGCAGATCGTCAGCGCGCCCACCTACATCAACTGCCCGCCGGAAGCAATCCTGCCCCGCCTCCAGGGCAAGTATGACATGGGCGACGGCCGCAAGGTCCGCGATCCGAACTACATGATTTTCAGCGACCGCAACTGCAACTTCCCACAGCCGAAGTATGCCAAGTGGTGGCTCACCCAACTCCGCCGCTGGGGTTTCACGCAAGGCGCGCCGGATTACGAGGGCGTGGCCAAACAAGTGATGCGCCACGACCTCTACGAGGAGGCCATGAAGGAGATCGGATACGCCCATGGCGGCCTCAGCACGGACAAGGACAGCTTCTTCGACGGCTCCACCTTCGATCCCGCCGGTGACATGGAGGCCTACGCGGCGTCCTTCGCCGTGAAAACCCTCAAGAGCTGATACGGCCGAACCACACCCTCCAACCATGAAACTGTTCCATCAGCTGAAACTCGACGCCATCCTGCTGCCAGTCATCGCCCTCTTGATCTGCATCGGCGGATGGTCGATGATCGCCGGCCACTCGAAGACCACGACGTATGTGGACGACTGGGGCGACAAGGCCACCAAGACCGAGCGATTCGGGCTTTCAAAGAACCTGCCTTCGCCTTCGGAAACGTGGACCGCGAGCAAGCCCTACATCGTCGAGCCCTTCGCGAAGCGCGGAGAACTGGACCAGGGCATCCTGCGCTTCGCGTGGCTGTCATTGAAGCTGGTGGCGCAGGGTTACCTGATCGCGCTCATCATCGGCACGCCGATCGGTTTCCTGTTAGGTTTGTCGAAAAACTTCACCCGCGCCTTCGATCCGATCATCCAGATCCTGCGGCCGGTTTCCCCGCTCGCCTGGCTGCCGCTCGGCATGGTGCTCTTCAGCGGACTGAAGATCGCCGATGCCAGCGGCCGTTCGGTGTTCGGCACCTCGGACGCGGCCGCGCTTTTCACCATCGCCATCTGCGCGATGTGGCCCACGGTGCTCAACACGGCCGTGGGCGTGCGGGCGGTTCCGCAGGACTATCTGAATGTGGCCAAGGTCCTCAAGCTGTCGAGGACCAAGACGCTCTTCAAGATCCTGATTCCCTCGGCGCTGCCCTACATGTTCACCGGATTCCGGCTGTCCCTCGGCATCGCATGGCTGGTCATCGTGGCCGTGGAGATGCTCATCGGAAAACCCGGCGTCGGCGGCTTCCTGTGGCAGCAATACAACGCGAACAGCTACGCCCACATCATCCTTTCCATCCTCACCATCGGATTGATCGGCTTCATCCTCGACCGGGGCATGAGCCTCATCGAAGGACAATTCCGCACTGCCTGAGAACCATGAAGCCTCTTCTCGAACTCTCCGGCGTTTCCAAAGGCTTCGGCCGCGCCCATGAACGGACCACCGTGCTGAAGGATGTGAACCTCCGCGTGAACGAAGGCGACTTCGTCTCGATCATCGGATACTCCGGCACCGGCAAAAGCACGCTCATCAACCTGATCGCCGGCCTGCTCAAGCCCGATGCGGGCGATGCCACCATGGACGGATCCCGCATCATGGGCCCCGGCCCGGAGCGGGGTATCGTGTTTCAAAACTACTCGCTGCTCCCTTGGCTCACGGTCACCGAAAACGTCCGCCTCGCCGTGGACCAGTTGTTTCCGGAGATGTCGCCGAAGGAACGCGGGGAATACACCGCCCGCTATGTGGACATGGTGAAACTCACCCCAGCCTCTAACAAATACCCGAAGGAACTCTCCGGCGGCATGAGGCAGCGCGTCTCGGTGGCCCGCACGCTCGCCGCCAACCCCCGCATCCTTCTGTTGGACGAGCCGCTCTCCGCCCTCGACGCGCTCACCCGAGCGACGCTTCAGGACGAGATCGTGGACATCTGGCAGAAGAACCGGACCACGGTGATCTGGATCACCAACGATCCGGACGAGGCGATCCTCGTCGCCGACCGTGTGGTTCCACTGCTGCCCACCCGCGAGGGCGCCACCCTCGGGCAGGACATCGATGTGGCTCTGGCCCGCCCGCGAGACCGCCGCGAGTTGATCCAGACACCGGAGTTCAAGAACCTGAAGATCCACCTGGTGAACACCCTGTTAGGCGCGAAGAAGGACAGCGCAGCCACCGTCACGAAGAAACTCGCCACTCCGGACATCCTGCCGGAGGACCTCAACCGGAAGCGCGAGTTCTCGTTGTTCGACCGCCCGGCACCCCGCCGCCGCTCGCAGCTTGCCCGCGAGGAACTCCAAATCGAAGCATCATGAGCACCGCACAGGCACCCGTTCTCGAACTTTTCAAACTCTCCAAGACCTATCCGTCTCCAAAAGGTCCGACGGTCATCGTCAAGGAGTTCAACTTGAACTTCGCCGCCGGCGAGTTCATCACGCTGATCGGTCACTCCGGCTGTGGAAAATCCACCGTCCTGTCCATGGTCGCCGGTCTCACGGACATCACCGATGGTGCCATGATCCTCGGTGGCCGCGAAACCAACGAGGCCGGTCCGGATCGCGGTGTGGTCTTCCAATCGCCCTGCCTGCTGCCATGGATGACCGCGTTTCAAAACGTGATGCTTGGTGTGGATCAGGTGTATTTCACCGCACCCAAAGCCGAACGCCGCGAACTCGCGGAATACTACCTCTCGGTGGTCGGACTCGGCAATGCAATGCACAAGTATCCGGGCGAACTGTCCCAAGGCATGCGCCAGCGGGTCGGCATCGCACGCGCCTTCGCCCTGCAACCCAAGATGCTCCTGCTGGACGAGCCCTTCGGAATGCTCGACTCGCTCACCAAGATGGAGCTTCAGGAAGTGCTGCTCGAATTGTGGCGGCGCAACAAGCTCACCACCCTGATGGTGACCCACGACGTCGATGAGGCCATCTTCCTGTCAGACCGCGTGGTCATGATGACGGACGGACCCGAAGCGGAAATCGGAGACATCCTTGAGATACCCTTTGACCGTCCTCGGAACCGCGCCGCAATCCTGGCGGATCCGCTTTATCAGGAGCTGAGAAACCACCTCCTCACGTTCCTCAACGAACGATCCCACATCCGCCCGAGCCGGATCCAGACGTCTCCCTCCCCGCAAGCCGGCGGATTCACCGAGGTCGATGTTCCAAACGCGGCGGTCGCGGGCAACCACTGATCAATTCCGCTCATGATGGAAATGGCGGGTTTTCCTCCCCGCTGACGAATCGTGAATCCCCTCTGGCACAACCGATGCATGATCCAATGCCGTGAACGTCATTTGCCCGCAAATTCCCGATAACGCGCCATTCAACCCGGCCCAGCGCCAATGGATCAACGGCTATCTCGCCGGACTTTTCAGCGGTCGCGCCCAAGCCGAAGCCCCCCGCCCGTCGCTCGGCACGCTGCTTTTCCTGTTCGGCTCGCAAACCGGCGGCTCGGCAAGCCTCGCCAAGAAATTCGCCAAGGACGCGACCGGCCGCGGATTCGACGCCAAGTCCCTCGGTCTCGATGCCAGCTCACCCGCGGATCTCGCCAGCGGTTCCCGCGTTTGCATCATCACGAGCACCTATGGCGATGGCGACATGCCGGACAACGCGCAGGCGTTCTGGGATGCCCTCAGCGCGGACACCGCTCCCCGGCTTGAAAACCTGACGTTCTCCGTGCTCGCCCTCGGTGATCGGAACTACACGCAGTTCTGCCGCGCCGGCGTGCTCTTCGATGAACGCCTCGCCGCCCTCGGCGCGAAGCGCGTGCTGGACCGAGTGGACTGCGACGTGGACGAAGAAGCGAAGGGTCACAAGTGGTTCGCGGATCTCATGGGCGTGCTCGCTCCGGACAGCGCGGCGAGCAACGGTATCTCTCCCGAGGAGAAACTCGCGGGTTACAGCAAGAGCAATCCTTTCCCGGCCAAACTGAAAACCAACCGCATCCTTACCGGTGAAGGATCGGCCAAGGAAACCCGCCATTTCGAAATCGTGCTCGATGGCAGCGGACTCGAATACGAAGTCGGCGACGCGCTCGGCGTGCTACCCATGAACTGCCCGGACTTCGTTTCGGAAATTCTAACCGCTGCCGGTCTCGAAGGTGGTGAAACGGTCACGCTCAAGGATGGCTCGGCTCTCTCCGTTAGAGAGGCGCTGACATCGAAGTTCGATCTCTCACCCTTCATCGCGAAGCTGCCGGAAACCCTGGGCGCGGAAGAACTCGTTTCCTCGCTCCGCCCATTGCAGCACCGCCTTTACTCGATCTCCTCCAGCCCGAAGGCTCATCCCGGCGAGGTGCATCTCACCGTTGGCATCGTCCGCTACGAACTCGAAGGCAAGGCCCGCAAGGGCGTGTGCTCCACCTTCCTCGCGGACCGTGCGAGCGACACGGTGCCCGTGTTCGTCCACAAGTCGCCTGGTTTCCGCCTGCCCGCGGACACCAGCAAACCGGTCATCATGATAGGGCCCGGCACCGG
Source organism: Luteolibacter sp. (assembly GCA_036824745.1). Lineage (GTDB taxonomy): Bacteria > Verrucomicrobiota > Verrucomicrobiia > Verrucomicrobiales > Akkermansiaceae > Luteolibacter. The sequence goes on along the minus strand of DAISZP010000034.1, from coordinate 2,339 downwards.
CATCGCGCCGTTCCGTGCGTTCCTCGAGGAACGCCGTGCCACCGCACCGGAAAGCCGCAACTGGTTGTTCTTCGGCGACCAGCACGCGGCCACGGATTTTCTCTATCAGGAGCAGCTCGGCGAAATGTTCAGTGAAGGCGTGCTCACCCACCTCGACACCGCGTTCTCGCGCGATCAGGAGAAGAAAATCTACGTCCAGGACCGCATGCTGGAAAAGGCCGCCCAGCTCTGGACATGGCTCAACGATGGAGCCCACCTCTACGTCTGCGGCGATGCCAAACGCATGGCAAAGGACGTGGACGGCATGCTCCACCAAATCATCCGCGAACAGGGAGAACTCTCCGAAGAGAACGCCAAGGCCTATGTGGCACGAATGAAAATCGAGAAACGCTATCAGAGAGATGTCTACTGAATCCACCGCCCTCAAGCCCCTCCTCGAAAAGGAACCGTTCACCGACGAGCAGAAACACTACCTCGACGGTTTCTTCGCCGGCGTCAAGGAACGCGCCGTCGTCTTCGCGGACTTGTTTCCCCAAGGCATCCCCGGTGGCGCGGCTGCTGCCGAAACTCCCGCCGCCGAACCCGAGGACCTCACCGCCGAGGAACGCATCAAGCGCGAGGAGCATCCGCTCGATTCCTACTACCGCCTCGCCGCGAACGCGAAGTTCGGCCAGGCGCCGGACAAGGAGGAAACCTTCCGTTTCAAGTGGCACGGCCTGTTTTTCCTCACCCCGGTGAAGGACGCTTACATGTCCCGCCTGCGCATTCCCGGCGGCCAACTCACGTCCCATCAACTCAGCGAACTCGCCGACATCGCGGACACGCTCACCAGCGGCTACGTGCAGGTCACCACCCGCGCGAATTTCCAGATGCGCCTCATCAAGCCGGCGGACACCATCCAGTTCCTCCACCGCATCCAGGCCATCGGCCTGCACACCCGCGGCTCCGGCGCGGACAACATCCGCAATCTAACCGGCAACCCCACCGCCGGGGTCGACCCGGTGGAACTCATCGACTGCACGCCCTATCTCAAGGCCCTCGGCGATGAAATCCTGAACCACCGGGATTTCTACAACCTGCCCCGCAAGTTCAACATCGCCTTCGACGGCGGCGGACTCCTCGGATCGGTGCAGGACACCAATGACATCGGCATCAAGGCGGTTCGCACCGCGGACGGTGTCGCCTTCCGCATCTGCCTCGGCGGAGCCACCGGACACAAGGCCTTCGCGCAGGACTGCGGCATCGAGGTGGAACCCGAACGCATCGTCGAGGTCACGCTCGCCATGGTCCGCGTCTTCATCAAGAACGGCGACCGCACGAACCGCAAGAAGGCGCGCCTGAAGCACCTGCTTGAAACCTGGACGCTGGCGCGATATGTATCGGAAACCGAAAACCTGCTAGCCTCACCGATCAAGCGCGTGCCGCTCGACGCCGCCACGCTCGCCTACGCCGAAGAAACCGTTCCCCACAGCCACATCGGCGCCTACCCTCAGAAACAGGACGGCCTTTTCTACCTCGGCATCGCATTGCCTGCCGGACAGATCACGCCGAAGCAGATGCGCCGCCTCGCCGAGCTTTCGGAAAACTACGCCGCCGGTGACATCCGCCTCACCGTCTGGCAGAACATCGTCGTCCCGAACATTCCAGCTGCCTATCTCGAGACGTTCAAGAAGGCCGTCATCAAGATGGGACTCGACGTGCGGCAATCAAACGTCGCCAGCGGCGTGATCGCCTGCACCGGCAACCGCTACTGCAAATACGCCTCCACCGACACCAAGGGCCACGCATTGGAGCTCACCAAGCACCTTGAGAAACACCTCAAGCTCGACAAGCCCGTCAACATCCACTTCACCGGCTGCCCGCACTCCTGCGCCCAGCACTACATGGGTGACATCGGATTGTTAGGAGCCAAGACATCGGACGGCCGCGAGGCCTACAATGTCTTCGTCGGCGGCGGTTTCGGCTCGCGCGCCGCGTGTGGCCGCCAGCTCTATCAGGCCATGGCCTTCGAGGAGGTGAAACCCACCGTCGAGCGCATGCTCCGCGTCTATCTGGAAAAGCGCAGCTCCCTGGAAGAGTCCTTCCAATCCTTCGCCAACCGCCACGACGTCGGCAGCCTGCAAGTGATGTTCGAAAAATGAGGCAGAGACGCGTTTCCGACGCGTCCGGCCAACGGGATGCCGATGAATCGGGCGAAAGCGCTCACTCATCGCCGATCCATTCGCACGGACCTTTCGGTGATAGATCCCTGCCTGATACCTGATTCCATGCCCGCCACCCTCCAACGCCTGCCTGCAATTCCGGGAACGAAACCCGCACCGGAAGTCCGCACGCTCATC